>DATKWA010000102.1:0-6555 GCA_035529815.1 Occallatibacter sp.
GCAGGCGCCAGCAGCGTGCGGGCCAGAGTGTCAGTAAGGACCAGAAATGAAGCGCCGGTCAGAACCGTGATGGGAAGTAGACGGACATGGTCCGGCCCCGCGACCAGGCGTGCAAGGTGCGGAACGATCAGCCCCACAAACCCAATGAGTCCACCGAGCGAAACAGCCACGGCCGCCAGCAAAGAACCTGTAAGGATGATCCCGATGCGGACGCGTTCCACGTGCACGCCGAGTTGCTGCGCATACTCATCGCCAAGGGCAAGGGTATTCAGGCGGCGGGAGAGCATGGTGGCGCTGACGAGTGAAGCCGCGAGCAGCACGGCGACGACACCAAGCTGCGTCCATCGGGGAACTTCGACTGAACCGTGCAGCCAGGACGCAAGAACCCGCAGTCCCAAGCCGTAGTCGCGATCAAGCACTTCAACGAAGTACGACGAGTAGCTCAGCATGGTGCTGACTGCAAAACCAGCAAGCAGCAAAGTGACCACCTGCGTGGCGCCGCCCACTCTGGCCAAGCTGTACACCACGGCAATCGTCGCGACAGAACCGGCGAAAGCCAGCAGGGCGATAGCGCTGAATCCCAGCCATGTGAGCTGCGGCAGCAGCACCATGGCAACCGTAGCGCCGAGGACTGCTCCGCCGGATGAGCCGATTACATAGGGATCTGCAAGCGGATTTCGAAACAATCCCTGAAATAGAAGCCCCGCGGCAGAGAGAGCTGCGCCCACCATGGCAGCCGCGAGCACGCGAGGTAGCCGGATTTCCATGAGAATGATGCGATCATCGGGGGACAGCGTATGCGGATGCAGCAGCGCCGCGGCGATACTTTGCAATGGGACGCGAACCGCTCCGCACGTAACTCCCACGACGATCGTGCACACGAGAGCGAGCACGAGAACAGCAACGACTGCTCCCGTGCGCACGCTCGACGGGCGCGCCTCGCTGTTTGAGGATTGTGCAAGGCGGACTACTTCAGCTTCCAGGACTCACCTCCCAATGTGACCTGCACACCCGAGCGGAATGTGAACGGCAGGGCCGGGTATCCGAAAGCCTCGCTGTAATGCTCCGAAAGAAGGTTCTGGAACTGGCTGGTGAGCTGCACGTGCGAGCGCACAGCATAGCTTGCGCTCAAGTCGATGCGTTGGTATGCCGCATCCAGGTTACGATTCGGCAGCAGCATCGTCGGCATGTAGTTGGCGTCATACGCCAGGAAGTCGCTATCATCGCGCTTGCCCACAAGCGTTCCGGTCAATAACGAGGCAAACTTGCCGCGCGTGTAATTCACGCCGAAGTAGCCGGAGTGCGGAGCACGGCGGAAGGGACGCGCACCAATCAACGGCGAGTAGGCTCCGATCGGAACGGTCGGGAAGTTTGGATTGTACGTTGGCCCGATGGCGTCGGAAGTGAACGAGCGTTGGACAACCGCATCGAGGTACGTATAACCGCCGCGCAAGAATAGGGTCCGGGAAAGCTGGACTTGTGCGTCCGACTCGATGCCCTGTGCGCGAAATGCCTGTGAATTGACCGTTGCCCCATACGCTGCGGCCGCAGCAACAGAAGCCGGAACTCCCAAGTCAATCAGCCCCTGACGTGGGATATATTCAATGCCATTTGTGAATTCGTTATGGAAGTAGGTGATCCCGATCTTGGCTCTTCCGCGAGCGAGCTCTTGATCGATACCTCCATCATAGGTGCGCGACCACTCCGGCCCGATCTGTCCAACATGATATTGTGCGATGAGCTGCGATCCATTCGGCAGCGCTGCTAATTGGTCATATAACGAGTCTGTCTGCTCAAAAATGCTTGGCTCCTTTACGCCTCTGCCAAAGCTCGCGCGGATGCGGGTCTCGCCCAGAATTCGCGATTGACCCGGTTTCTGCAGGACGTACGCGAGTGAAGCGCGGGGGGTGGGTACAACCCCGAATAACTGGTTATCCTCAACTCCGGTTCCAACGGTGTAGAAGACCTTGCCCGCGAAATCGCCCTGAAAAAGGAGCGTGGAATTTGAGTTCCTGCGCTCAATCTCATTGGTCGGGCCACCTGAGTAACCCCTTTCGTTTTCGTATTCGAAACCAACCAGAGCCAAAAGATGCGGAAATACACGATAATCCGACTGCGCCTCTCCGAAATCGCGGTCTGTTGAAGTCGGATAGCTATAGGGATACTGCATCGGGTACTGGAAGATCGCCTGCCCGGTGACCGTATAGCCATTGGCGCCCTTGATCGTTACAGGCGCGCCGAGATAGTCCGCCACGACACAGTTCGGATCCGTCTGCGGGGTGCAGCTAGCGTAGGTCACACTGTCCTGATACTGGGGAATCCCTGTAGGCGCGAAGCCGGTGTAGTCCGACCGGAGCCGCAGTCCTCCATACCGAACCAAATTGTGCCATGCAGTCGTGGTTTGCGTTTCAAATGTGGCTCCGAAATAGGAGTCTTCGTTGGCCTGCTTCGTATCGTCCGGGATGCCGTACAAGAGAACCGCATTGGGCTGGCCTCCCGCAAGCTGATCGTGACGTACAGTGGCGCGAAGAGTGGAGTTCGAGAACAGGTTCCAGCCGAAGTTCCCACTGGCCGTAGCGATGTGGAAACGGTCGTTCGGAATACCGTTGGAGGTATCGAGGCGTGCGAAGTCGGCAAAGTAATCAGCGGCCTTCCATTTGCCGCCCACGCTTCCTTCATTGCGGAAGCTGGAAAAGTTGCCCCCGTCTCCGGTGTACGTAACCTCCGGCAGTGGAGTGGAACCGGAGCGCGTTGTCAGGCTCACGACGCCTGCCATGGCATCGGCACCGTAGACAGAACTATTGGGACCGCGCAAGACTTCAATCCGGCCTACTGCCGACGATGCGATGTCAGCAAACTCAACCGCCCCGCCAATGTCGTTCATCGGAATGCCATCGATGAGCACTTTGTTAGCATCGCTGTTTCCGCCGCGAACATAGAGCGCCGTTGTTCCACCGGGCCGACCGGTTTGCGTCATCTGTACGCCCGGAACCCAACGCAGTGGCTCCTGAATCTCGTCTGTGCCAGCAATTTGGTTTGAGCCCAGCACAGTCACGGCGGCGCCAAGGTGGGATTCGAGTGTGGGAATGGCCGTAGCCGTGACGGTCACCTCCTGCGACAAGCGATTCAGGCGCAGCGTGACATTGCGGACAGTTGTTGCAGTGCCCGCAGAAACGACGGCTTCAGATTCACTGGCGTTAAAGCCGGGTGCAAGGACACGAACCTCGTAGGTTCCCGCAGATGAAACGGTAGCCGTATAGCGCCCGTCCTCATCCGTTGCCACACTCACCACTTTGCTGTTGTGCGCCAATACCTCCACGGTAGCTCCGCGAACGACGGCACCAGTGGGATCGATCACTGTGCCGGAGATCGACGCACCGCCGTCGAGTGCGGCTAGTTTCATGCTGAGGCTGAGAGCGAAGAGTAAATACGAAAATCGTCGGATATGGATCATGAATTCCCCTCGGAATGTGTTGCGCAGAACCGGTCTCCTGACTTGCGCTTCGTCGAACCTGCCCGCCTTCCCGGAGTGTGTCTCCAGTGGCTTTCTGGGCCGGTTCTCCACGCTTACAGTTACGGGGTAGTGGCGGATTTGCACCGCGCTTCCCGAGCATCCTGCGAGTTGAGTGTTGTTGAACTTGCAAACAGTTGACACCGTCTTATGGGTGAAGTTCTTTGGCTAAGTCCTCCATGGCGTAAATTGCTGCGGGGCTGGGCAATTCGATGCGCTTGTCCACGTAGAACACTCGTTTCTCGCGTACTGCCGCGAGCGCCTGCCATCCCGGTCGCGTTTCCAATTCTGAGAGCGAAATTCTGGAACCCTTGATCAGGAGCAATCCATCGGGGTTGCGGACGAGAATCGCTTCCAGACTGACCTGTGGCCACTCCTGTCGAATGTCGCGGGTAATTGAGATTCCGCCCGCCATTTCAATGAGCTCGGTAATGAAAGCGTGTCTCCCAACCGTGATAATCGGGTCGTACCAGACGGGGATAAAGAGCCTGACAACGGGCTTGCCCTGGATGCGTTGCCGGACTGCGTTCTCTCGCGCCTGCAAATTGCGCAGTAGCGCGGCCGCTTCGACGTTCCGGTTCAGTGCGCGCCCGATGCTAAGAACCGATTTGTGAATGCCCGCAACCCCGTGGGGATTAACCATGAACACTGGAATCCCGTAATGAACAAGCTGATCGATTGCAGGGATCTGGTTCATGTCTCCTGTACCCAGCACGAGGTCCGGATGCAATGCAACGATCCTTTCGAGCGATGGATTGAGCGGAGCACCGATCGATGGCTTCCTCGCGGCATCGGCCGGATAGGTAGTGTAGTCGGAAACGGCAATGACATCCGAACCCGCGCCAAGGCTGTACACGTCATCTACAAGGCTGGGTGCAAGGCAAATGATCTTGCGGGGATGGTCCGGAACCACAACCGTGCGGCCGAGCTCGTCCGTGAGCGTGCGCGAGGCTAGGCAAGCTGCGGGGCTCAAAAGAAATAGCAGCAGGAGGCGCTTCATCGTACCTCCGCTCTGCAATGCGCTGCCTGCTCAGCCAAGGCGACGAAACGCTCTGCAATTTCAGGGGCGCCGCGGAAGTGCAAATGGATATAACTCGCAAACACATTCCCGCTGGCATATCCTTCGTCTGCTGTTGCGCCGGAAAGCGTATAGCGTACCTGGAAGGCAGGTGAGAAGTCCGCGGTATTTGTGTTTCGTGAATGATGAAAGCTGTGGCCGCGCAGGACTGTGCCCCGGGCGCCGAGCAGACAGTCGCGCAGCAGCTTGATCTCAACGTACCCAAAGCGCACCAGCCTGTCTGTCATCTCGGTTTCGAGCGGAAGCATACCGGCCATTGCATGCGCTTGTCCGTCGAGCGTTCGCAGACGTTCGCCGAGGTACATCATGCCGCCGCACTCGGCATAGACGGGACGCCCCGATGCGACAAACTCACGCATCTCGTTTGCGAGGGCAGTGTTCGCGCTCAACTGCGCGGCATAGAGCTCCGGGTAGCCACCGCCGATGTAAAGCGCGTCCGTTTGGGCGGGTAATTGTGCATCGCTCAACGGGCTGAACTCGACGAGCCTCGCACCAGCGCGCTCCAGCAGCTTCAGATTGTCATGGTAATAGAAGCAGAACGCTGCATCGCGAGCCACACCGATCGTCACTCTGTGCTCTGCTTTCGCTGCGCGCGTTGAAATTTCGCGCTCGTTCAATTGAAATTCGGCTCTCAGCAGAAGATCGAGATTCAACCGCTCTTTTGCGAGGACTTCGAGCGCGCTCCGCTTCTCCTTCCAATCAATCTCAGCGGCTGTATGCAAACCTAGGTGACGTTCCGGAATGTGCACTGCTTGCTGGTGTGGCACCCAGCCCAGGATGGGCATAGTGCAATTACGGACGATGGCCTCGGCCAGCAAACGATAGTGAGCTTCCGAGGCGACGCCATTCAAAACGACCCCAGCCAAGCTTAGTTCCGGATCGAATACTTCGAATCCGCGGATTACAGCGGCGATGCTGCGCGCGCTCTTCGAAGCATCCACGACGAGAACCACAGGCAGTGAGAGGATCTTGGCGATTTCAGCCGCGCTTCCCTTTTCACCTTCTCCGGAGATGCCGTCGAAGAGGCCCATCATGCCCTCGACCACGACAAAGTCTGCATCGGCGCTGGCCTCGCTGAAGGCTTCGCAGATGGCTTTTCGATCGAGCATCCAGCCGTCGAGATTGAGAGCCGGGCGGCCACTAACCGCCGTCAGGTGTCCCGCGTCGAGAAAATCCGGACCGCACTTGAACGCCTGCACACGGAGCCCGCGAGCGCGCAAGCCTGCAGTGATAGCCAGCGAGATCGTGGTCTTGCCCACTCCGCTTGCGGGACCGGCGATGAGAACGCTGTTCATGGCCTGCCCTCGATGCTGCCCTTGATCGGCAGAGGCAGACCCGCGATCATGAGAACCACGTTGTCCGCTACTGCCGCAACGCGTTGGTTCATCTCGCCGAGCAGGTCGCGAAACTGCCGTCCCGCCGCATACTCGGGAACGATGCCGCTGCCAACTTCATTCGACACCAGCACAATATTGCGATCAGTTTTGCGCAAAGCGGAACAGAGGTCCTCGATTGCAGCTTCGATCGCAGCCCGGTCTTCTCCATAGGCTTCCATCAGATTCGCGGCAAACAGCGTGAGGCAATCGACGATCGTAGTTTCACTCGCGGCCTGCTCAGACAATATCGCTTCTGCCAGTCGGAGTGGCTCTTCGCGCGTGCGCCAATGCGCCGGTCTTTCGCTCTGGTGCCGTTCGATCTTGCGGCGCATTTCATCATCGGAAGCTCGGGCGGTCGCAATGAATGTCACACTTTGCGCGCTAGAAGCAATTTCGAGCGCAAAGCTGCTCTTTCCGCTGCGCACGCCTCCCATCACCAGCGTCACCCAGTTTCGGTGCGGTTCCTGCATATGCAGCCTCTGCCCGTGCACAAACGTGCACAGCGAAGCGGGATGCTCAGGCAGCTTTCAATGCGGTGAAAGGACCGCGAGGAATGCTCTCCAACTCTCCCATCGAAGCTGGATTCGCCC
>DATKWA010000103.1:0-7891 GCA_035529815.1 Occallatibacter sp.
GTTCGGCAAAGGCGTCTTTGGACACTCGCTCGAACGGACCGGGCGGAGCGCAAAGTAGGCGGAATGCCTGAGCCGCCTGGAGGCCGCCATATTGTGCGATGGCAGACAGGAGCTGCTGCACGAGCGTGGAGTAGTGCGCCAGCATAAGGCGTCAAAACTGACACTTTATGCTGGTATGACCAACACAGATGTGGCTGAAAGCATAGTTTGGCCGGGCCCGGAAAGCATAGTTTGGCCTCTCGTGTTGGCGCGCGCCTAGACTTGATCAGAGTGCCCAAAATGGAGTGATCAAGGCCGGTGCCAACCATACCCCCTGCAGGCTGTGTGCGTTCCGACGGTACGGGGGGACGGTCGAAGACGAGCACAATGCTCAATATGACACGAGCGCCAGCACGTTGTTGTCGTAAAGCATCAAATGAATGCTTCGGAGGCCCCATGTATTCGAACCCATTTCAGTGGCAACGCATCCGTAAACGAGTGCTGAAGACCGGAGAATCCAAACGGTCGGTGGCGAAAAAGGAGGGAATGAGCAGGACGACGCTGAGAAAAATCCTTTTGCATGAGTCGCCTCCCGGGTATGGCGGTATACAAGACTGGGAGCCCGAGATAAAGCGCATGCTAGCCCCACTTGCACCCAAACCGTTGCGCGCGGACGCGGTAAGGCGACGGTGGATGGAGTGGATCTACGATCTCGAACGCGGAGTATTGGACGAGGACGCTTTGTCTGCTTCCTTGTCCCACGCCAGCGGCAATGTTCGTAAAAGAATTCTGGCCGTCATGGCTTCCGAGCGAGGGTTTTCCGCCAACGCCGTTGGGGAGCATCTTAGATTGTCTCGGGCGACGGTCAGAAATTGCCTCCTGAAATTCAACTCGGGTGGACTCGAATCACTGCTCGGCAGAAAGCCAAGGCCACGGATGGCTGACAACGAGTCGTTTGGGAAGGCGTTGTTCAGCCTGCTCCACGAGCCGCCTTCGCTATCAGGGTTCAATCGAACGACCTGGCGGATGGAGGATCTTCGAAAGACCTTGGCCGCCGGTGGGCTCCCTGCGGGCGACGAGGTTATCCGTGAGGCGATACGGAAGGCGGGTTTCCGCTGGAGATCAGCTAAGGTCGTCCTGACGAGTAACGACCCAGGGTACCGCGAGAAACTGGCTTACGTCCGCAAAGTCTTGTCCAATCTTGGCAACGACGAGCGGTTCTTCTCCATCGATGAGTACGGGCCGTTCGCAATCAAGGCAAAACCGGGACGCGTCCTAGCCGGCCGGGGGGAAAGCCCGAGTGTGCCGCAATGGCAGAAGTCGAAGGGCTGGCTCATAGTGACGGCGGCGTTGGAACTGTCCCGTAACCGGGTGACACATTTTTACTCCCGTGCGAAGAACACGCTGGAGATGATCAAGATGGCTGAGACGTTGGTTGAAGAGTACCCGGGCGCGAGAACGCTCTACTTGTCCTGGGACGCCGCCTCCTGGCACATGTCGAAAAAATTGTTGGCATTCGTCGAAGCTCACAACGTCAAAGGCGATCACGCGCCGAGGATCGAACTCGTCCCGCTGCCGGCCTCCGCCCAATTCCTCAACGTCATCGAGTCGGTGTTCAGCGGTATGGCCCGGGCGATAATCCATAACAGCAATTACCCATCGGTGAGGGTGGCAAGCGAGGCCATCGACCGCTATTTCGAGGAGAGAAACCAGCATTTCGCAGAGAACCCCGAACGAGCCGGAAACAGGATTTGGGGAAAGGAACGCACAGAGGCGACCTTCGACCTCTCTAACAACTGCAAGGACCCTGCTTACCGTTAGCGTGAAGTGAGAGTGACTTGCGGCCGGCGCGTGGAACACGGTCATCCGGCTCTTCGCGCCTCCGAGACGATGGGGCTACCGCACGACGTCGTCCTCAGCTCGGACATGCACCAAGTCGGAAGCAGTGGCCTCTCGGATTGGTAGCCACTTCCAGCCGGCAATAGGGACAACCTCATCGCACGTCCGGCATGTTGGGGTGCCGCTGCAATCGCGCCGGCCTGTCAACCCACCGAAGGCATAGACTACCCCCGACATTGACGTCGGTCCAGCGGAAGTGGGCGGCTCAAGCGCCGCGACCGGGCGATCCGTGCGCACTGGTGCGGATGATTCAGCTGCACCGATCGGGAGCTAGCTGATCGAGGTGGGGCGGGCTACCGGCAGCACTGAGGTCGGCGTGGTCGGTCTGTACTTGGCGACCAGGTACGCGCTGGAATCGTTCGAGGTTCCGGACGTGGCGTGAAGAATCGAGGCGACCACCAGTGAATGAAGGCTTCTGCCGCTGCAGCGACTCGTGACTCAGTTCCGGTTCCAGCCCATGCCGTTTTCTTAATCAAGGAACCTTCCGCGACCCTCAGAGGTCGGCAACGGGTCGTTGTGGTGGATAGGTGAGGGTCACGCCAAAGGGAAGGGCAAGGATCACCCAAGGACCTTGGACCAAAGCGGCTTGGCGCCAGGAATCTGAACGACGTGACACCACCTCTCGCCTTGCGCTGCAGCTTTCATCAGAGGTGGTGGCTTTTGTCAACCTTCACGAGGTAGAATTCAGCCGACAAGCGGTGGATGCCGCTACAAGGCGGCTCAACCAATGCGGTTGGGCCGCTTATGTTTAAGGCCATGCACACTCGTGAAAGTGCAATGAAGGCGTTGCGGAATGCGTTCGAGTCAGGGGTAAGTCGAATGCTTATGGAGAAGGCCATGCAGTCCGATAGGCTGACCGTTGGCGAAAGTTTCAAGGTTGATAAGGCGGTTGCTGCCATTTCCTACCTAGTGTCGCGGACGGCAGAAAGTTTGTATCCCGTCCTCAAGATGCTGTATTTGGCGGACAGATGCCATCTGGAACGGTATGGCCGCTTCATTGTTGGCGACCGTTACGTTGCCATGGAGAAGGGCCCGGTACCCTCCCGCACATACGACATGTTGAAATTTGTGCGTGGTGATAGGTCTTTCTTTGACGGTGGTGATGCGGCCAAGCAGGCATTCGCGTTGGATCGTCAGACGCACAAGTTCAGTATATATGGTGTTCCGAGCTTTGAGGCGTTGAGCGAGTCCGACGTGGAATGCTTGGAAGAAGTGGCAAATCTGCGCGCGCAGAAAGGAAGCAATTTCATCCGCAATGCTTCGCACGACGATGCTTGGAAGGCCACGACGCGGAATAGTGACATTGCTGTTGAAGCCATTGCTGCACAATTCGACGATGGCCCGTCCTTGGTGCAACACCTGCTCAACAGGCATCCAAATTAAGGGAAGGCGTACCAAGGATGGCTTTGCAAGTTGGGCAGGTCTTTCATTTGTGGTGTAACGCCTGTAACCCGCCCTGGAACAAGTTCCATGTGCTTGCCAGCGTTTCTCCAGGACCGTGGTTTTTTCTCATCAACAGTAGTCCCACGGAATACCAGAAAGCTAGGCCTCACTTGATGGCCTCGCTGCTTGAGCTGACACACACTGACCTGCAATGTCTTTCGCATGATTCGTGGCTTGATTGCACGATGCTGATGGGCGGCTATTCAGCTCAGATGCTTGAGACCATGGTTCAGTCGGCATCGCAAGAGTACCTGGGACGGCTACCAGTGGCGAAGCGCCGAGCCGTACGCGCGGTTGTCGAGGCTTCGCGAGTTCTGACGCAGTCCGACAAGGGTCATTTGCTGGCGCACTGGTAGAACGGAGGACTGACGGACTCCGAAGCCCCTTGCGTGTACTACAATCAGGCGAACAACGATTGCTGCTTGGCCCGAGGCCACTGCGCCGTGGCGGCGGCCCTAAGTGTTTTGATGCCGGTCTTCCACTCTGGCGATCCGCGGGAAGTACACACGGTGCGGTACATGTCGAGCAGTTCGCCAGTAAGCGCAACCGGAACAGCGAGACGGACAAACGCGTGGCCCGTCAGCTCCGCTCGGAACAGCACAGGGTAGGTGGCTTCGCGAGAATCCGCCGGGCGATAGCGCACGACCGAGGTGACCTGCGAAGCGCCCACTGGGGTGGAGCTCACAAGATTGCACACTGCGCGGTGATCGATGGCTTGCTGCACGCGTTGTGCCGCCAACGGATCGGACGAGCGACAGATCAGGGCATAATGACCGCGCTTCTCCTCGCCGCTGCCTGACTGTCCGCGGCTGGTGATCAGCATGTGCTTAGGCAGAGGCTCGACCTTGCCTGCATCGCCCAAGTAGCCCAGCCACATCACGATCGATGTGGGCGCCGAGTCAATGGCTTTCGGGGCGGCCTTCATGGGGGTAAACAGCGCCTCCAGGACTGGAATCCGCTCGGCGAACTTTGCATGTTTGATGGCGGGGCCGACAGAATTGCCAATCCCCCAGCCAAAAATTCCGTCGCCGCATTCGCGCTCCAGATCCTTACGACGAATGATTTCGGACAAGGTCTGGCCCGCTTCGGCTCCCATTTTCGTCCAGCAAAAGATGGATGGGATTCCGGTCGCGCCGTTTGCTTCGGGGGAGAGGGCGATGGATCCCATGGCGGCTTGGCGAGTTTAGTCCGAGATGTAGTATATTTTAAAAATGCATAAAGTGCAAAACGGATGGTCGCTAGCAGACCAGCTTCAGGCGGCGTTGCGCGATAGCCCGTTGTCCCACCGGGAACTGGCCGAGAGGGCCGGCGTCCAATATTACGCAGTGCGTCGCATGCGGTTAGACGGGGTGAAGAATCGTAGCCGAAACGCCATAGCACTTTGCAATTTTTTTGGCATTTCCGAACCGGGCGCAGGACTGGCAATGTCGGCCGAGGACCTGAAGGCGGCCGTGCAGCGAGCGTGGGATGGCACGGAGGAGCAGGGCCATCTGATTCTGGATCTCATCCGGTCCGTGGGGCAGTACAAGGTGGCGCCCAAACCACAGCGTGTACAGGGAGGGAGCGGCGATGACCGAGAGTGCAGCTGACTTCAAGGTGCGGCTAATTCGACGCACAGGCCTGAGCCCGGATGTGGTGGCTGCGGCATGGCCCGAATGGTGGAGCAAAGACGCCGAGTCGTCGCCCTCGGCCAATGCCGAGCTGCGCTTTTCCTTGGCACGCAAGCTTGGGCTCGATCCGCGATCACTGATTGCCGATGAGGCTGAGCTGCTATTCATCTGGGATGACGCGGCGCGCTTCAAGGGTTTTACTGGTGACGAGAGAGGAGAGCGGCCGGTAATTGCCTCTTTTGGCACGGCGTTGTCCCGGATGCTGCTGGAGAGCACACCGGGTAGAGAAAACTTCCAGACAATGTCGGCCGGCGAGTTGAGAGCCGCCATCCTGACAGGCAGTCAGTACGTCGGCCTCAAGGAACTGTTGTCGGCCTCCTGGGCGTTGGGGATTCCGGTGATTCATCTCCGAGTCTATCCCCTCACTGCCAAGCGCATGAGCGCAATGAGTGTGCGCGTCGGTGATCGATACGCGATTCTGCTGGCACGCGATGCCGTTTATCCAGCTCCGATCGCGTTCTACCTTGCGCATGAACTGGGCCACATTCTTCTCGGGCATCTAGCCGAAGGCTCGGCCATCGTGGATATGGAAATCCTAGAAGACCTAGGTGCAAACAAGGATCCAGAGGAGCGGCATGCCGACGCTTTTGCGCTGGAGCTGCTGACAGGAAGCGCGCAGCCCGAGCTGGTCGTGGAGGGCGTAGGTCGTGGTGCACGCCAGCTCGCCGGCGAAGCCGCGCGTGTGGGCCAGATTGAACGCATCGAGCCTGGCACGGTGGCCATGGCGTTCGGCTATGCGACGCGTGCCTGGCCTACCGCCATGGCAGCACTCAGGCACATCTACGATCGGCCGAGAGATGTCTGGCGGGTGGTTAATCACCTCGCCACCCATCAGCTGGCCTGGAGCGAACTGGAGGACGAGTCGCAGAGCTTCATCCGTGCCGTGATGGGGGTTCCCCATGGCTGAGGCGGCCGTCGACAATGATGTGATCCTGAAAGGGGTCTCGTACGGGTTTCTGACCGAGCTCCTCGCCGCGATCCCCGAAGCTCCGCACGCTTACGGCATCCTCGGAACTGCGAAATTCGTTCTGCGCAAGGCCCTACAGAAGCGACCGCCCCGCCGCGCGGAAGCTACCAAGGCGGAGCTCGAGGCCGCGCTTACGGTGCTGGAGATCCTGGAACCAACTGAGCAGGAGACAGCGCTGGCGGCGCAGCTGGAGTTTGAGGCGCAGCAACATGCTGTGCCGATGCATGTGGGCGAATGTCAGCTGGTTGCAATGCTCGTAACGCGCGAGTTTCACCACATCCTGACGGGCGATCGCAAAGCTATTGCGGCATTGGCGTCCATTGCCCTTCCCGCGGGGATTGACCCGGCGAGGCTCACCGCGCGGTTCATCTGCTTTGAGCAGGCGGTCCGTCACTTGGTAGTCGCCCAGGGGGCAGTCTTGGTGAAGACAGCCATTTGCGCCGAGCGTGAGGTCGATTCGGCGATGCGCGTGTGCTTCAGCTGCGCCTCGCCGGAGGTGGATGAGGCGTCATGGCTGGCCGGCCTGGACAACCATATCGCGGATCTGCGTGCCGCTTCAGGGGGCTTGCTGGCTGCCTAGCGCCACTTATTGCGCAGGAACACCGCGTACGGCTCCCTGAGCGTCGCCACCAATCCGATTGGCGTGGACTGCTCGTCGGGCGCCAATGGCACATCGACATCGAGTCCAAGCTCCAGGCAAGCCTTGTCCACCCGTCCGGAGATGTACGTGCGCCCACTCTTGCCCAAGCTGGGACCTAGCGCCACCGTGGTGCGGGTCAATGGCAGAGACAGGTCTGCTCCCCGCAGGTCACCGATCACCAGGGCGTAGCGCGAGCCTCGAACTTCGATCTTGTCGGGCACCGGCATCCATTTCTGACCATCGATGGAGAACTCCTCCGCCCTGCCCTCGGCCCAGTGGTTGGAATCCACTTTCTGCATCACCAGGTGGATCGGATTACCTTGTGCCTCCGCTCCTTTGGCAAACGGCTGCACCATGTTGGCCGGGTGACACGTGTTACCGCCGTATCCCCAAAAGGCCATGCCGGTATCGTCGATCTCCTTGAGCTTGCGCTGGATGATGCTTTCCAAGGTCTCCTTCGCATGGATCCCGATCTTCATGAACAGCACGTGCGCGCCAGGTTGAATAATCGAGCTCATTTCAGGCCTCCATGGGTTCGATGGCGTATTCCTCATCGTGCGCCTTGCCGTAGTCCACGCGCTTGCGCTCCCGAACATACCGGATCTTCAACGGTTGCCCCTTCCCATAGAAGTTGGCCAACCGCTCCTTCTCGAGTGGCTTGCTTTCTACCGGGACCGGCTTGATGGGAAGTGCTTTGAAGTACAGATTGCACGAACGCAGGTCAGGATCGTCGTCTAGATGGTAAAGGTGCATCTTTGACTGCATCTTCTGGACGAACTGATCCCGATCAAGCGCGAACCTCTGGGCTTGGGCTAGCACGTGTTGTGGCCACTCGCGATCATGGTCGTCCGCGATTACGACCAAGCCTTCGCCCGCGTAGCCCGTGGCCTCGAAACCACGCTCCATGAAGACCTTCACGCTCTCGCCAGCGTTGCTCGCACCCCACGGCGGATTCGTATAGAAGCAGTCGAACTGTCCGATCATGTCACTGGGAAACGCATCGGCACAGTTGTACAGGCGGGATTCGAGGCTCGTAATGCCCTCGTGGTCCGCAAAGCGGGTAGCCGCACCGCAAATGCGCTCATCGAAATCGAATACGGTGATGTGCGAAGGCCCTTCATCGAATATTCGGCGTGCCTGGAGAAGTGCTACGCAGACGCTGATTGCATCTCCATCGCCAATGAAGGCCAGACGCTTGCCCTTGGCCCATCGGGCCACTAGTTCGCTCTGCATGACCATGTCCCCAGTCTTCATATAGATCTGGTCGAAGTCGCGTAGTGGGCGCGGCCTGTT
>DATKWA010000104.1:0-3007 GCA_035529815.1 Occallatibacter sp.
GGAAACCCGCTCAAGATAAGCTCGGCAAGTTGACCGAGTCTTGATTAGGCTTCATGTTCTCTTTCGACACGGATGCCCCGAGCAGCCGCGTCCAGGAGAGAGAGTCATGAAAACCGCATTGGCCTTCTGGCGGGGCACGACCGCACCCGCTGCACTTCGATCAACCTATGAACGCCCAGGAGCCATCAACTGGACACGCATTTCGCTGCTGTTCGCGCTTGGGATTGTTCTCGCCGGCAATCTCGCAGCGCCGTTCGTAGCGACTGCGCAGAACCTCGGCACATCTCCACAGTTCGGCAAGGCAGTACAGGGCCAGCAGGCGACCACGGTCGAGGGCACGGTCCTCAACATCGTGAACTGGGGCTGCAACGTGATTGCCCCGGTGATCGCGATCGCCTGTCTTGGCGTCGCAGGCTGGCATTTCAAGAGTGGCCGCGGCTATCTGGGTTGGGGCGTCACTGGCGTTGCACTGCTTGTGATCTCCGGACTTGGACGCATGGCCGAGGGCTTTATCACGCAAGCTCAGGGCATTCAATAGCGAGGTCAATACACGATGCCTGTGCCGCAATTCCTCTCCGACCTTCTTCAACTGCTGTTCGATCTCGCGGTGCCAGCGGCATTTTGCACGCTGGCTGCCGCGGGGGTGAGCCTGCGGCATGAAGGGGGCACCAACTTCCACATCAATGGCAAGACCGGAAAGTGGGTGTTATGGACTGTGATTCTGCTGACACTTCCCCAGCTTCTTTCATGGGTTGCGGCACAAGGCATTACGGTCCCGTCGGCGAGCGGATCCGTAGGAACGAGTTGGCTTGCCAGCATGGAATCGGTCTTCAAGAACTTCGTGAGTCAGATTGTCGTTGCCAAGTTGGTACCGGTCCTGGCTGGTTACTTCGTACTCAAGGCAACGCTTGATACAGCGGCAGGAGAGAATCCGTTGGCTTCGATCATCGCCGCTCTGTTTCTGATGACGCTTTCGGCAACGATGCAGTTGTTCCAGAGCTGGAATTCCGGCGGCCAGTACGCAACGACCGACATGCTCGGCTCCCTTTGGAACTACATTGTGGGGCAAATCATGCCCGCGGCGGCCGGTTTGGCGTGTGTTGGGGCGGTCATCAACTATGTGCGGCACAGGCCGTGGACACGGCTGGTCTTCTCAGCGATCGGGTTTCTTGGCGTGACCGGTCTGCTCAAACTCTTTCAGGCAATGGCAGCGTGAGGTGGATGCGATGAGTCTCGACGGTGCGGTTGTGAACCTTGCCTCCTGGGCCGGGAACGTCATGATGCCGACGATGGCTGGCGCGTTCTTTGCCGGAGCAGTCTATCGCTACAGCAAGGGCGGGCAGTTCGAACAGCTTCTCTATGGTGGATTCGCGTCGTTGATGTGTTCGGGAATGTTGCGCGCCCTTGAAGGCTTTGTACAGAACGCCGGACCAACGAGCGCAGACGGCTATTGGATGGCGGTGATGAATCTGGTGAACTGGATCGCCAACGTGATCCTGCCGGTCTTTGCGCTCACGCAACTTGCGGCGATGGGGATGCACATGGGCGGGGTGGTCTCTGAAATCTACCCAGGATCCACGTGGATACGCAAGTTCATCGCCGCAATGGGCGCTTTGATGGTCTCGGGGATGGTTCGTTTTGCCGAGTCGATGGTGACGCATGCACATGGAATCTGAGGAGACAACAATGAGCCTTGATCTGACGCCTGTTCACCGCAACCTGCACACCAAGGTGACGTTCCTTGGACTCGAGTTCGAGGACCTGATCCTGGTGCTTGCGCTCGCGGCGCTGATGAACCTGCTCGGTCACTTCGTCACCGGGAACGCGAAAGTTCTGGGTATGCCGTTGAGTCTGTTCATGGAGCTTGTTGTGCCGCTGCTCGCCGTGCCCTTCCTGATCCTTTTCAAGTACGGCAAGCCTCGCGGCTATCTGATGGACCTCATCAAGTCGTTTATCGCGCCGCACGCCTGGTGCGCACTTGAGCGAGATTCGGAATTGACGCAGCCTTACATCACGGAAGTTGAGGAATAGAAGTATGCGGGCTTCGTTCAAAACGCACAACGATGGAACGGTGGTGCTCGATCTGGACACCGAGGCCGCACGGGCTGTGTTTGCGAGCGTCATCTTTGCAGCAAAGTTCCACCAGGAGTTTGCTCTGCTTGCCAAGGTTGCGGAGGAAGGACTGCGAGGAGAGAAATGCACCGCAGCAAAACGCGACGCAGAGAAGAGGAATGCCGTATGCCAATGACCTACGCGGAACACGATAAGAAGATGAAGGTCCCAGCCGTGTGCGAACTGCTGCCTCTCCGCGACCTGCCCCAAGGCGACAATGTCATGGTGAGGACGAATGGCGCCTTTGTTGCTGGCTATGAACTGAAGGGCGTGCTCTCCTACTTCGCAACCGACGAAGATCGCAACCATGCGAAGGCGATGCTGGAAGCGCTGATCCGCGGAGTGCCCGATGTGAGTATGCGGATTCAGTTTCGGTACGAGATCTCCGAGCACCTTGGTTTTTTGTTAGAGGACTATGTGAATCAACAGCGCACCGAGCAGTCGGAAGTGATGGCGCTCGATACTCACCGGCTCAAGATGTGGCAGCGCAAAGAGGAGAGCGGATTCTACTTCGAGAATCGCCTCCATGTGTACTTCATCTGGGACCCGCGCATCCACGCGAAGCTCTACCACTCCGCGCAACAGAACCGGCGGCTTGGCGGCTTCACGCTGAGCCAGAAGAAGGCGATCCAGCGGACGCGCAGGGAACACGATACCTATTTGGCAGAGTTTGAATCGATCTTGCGTGGCATCGAAAGCTCGATGGAGACGGCCAATCTCTCGCCGCGCCGGCTCTCGACGCAGGAACTCTTCGAGGAACTCAAGCACTCGCAGCACCCGGCGCGCCGTGATCGACGCCCTTATTTTCCAGGCGAGGATCTGATCCAGTATCGCTCTGCGCGCGAGCAGGCGACAGAGGCCAGCATCCTGAACGAGACTGAGACCTACCTCAACA
>DATKWA010000105.1:0-4213 GCA_035529815.1 Occallatibacter sp.
CAGCCGCAATCGCCGCAATTTCCGCGGGGTCAAGCGCAAGATGAGCAACTTCCCGCTCCGTCCACGCCACGGCAAGCCCCTGCCCGCGATCAACATCCGAAGGGCCATCAGGATAGTTAAGTGAACAGTATTAAGGCTAAAGGAGTCTAAGCAACCTATTGCTGCCTCTATTCGTGTAATCTGTAGCTATTCTCGAGTATGCTCACTTTCCTCTGCACGGTCCACTAAGATGGGAAGGATGCAAAAAAACAGGCCCTGTGCGTAGAGCCCGATATCATAATTAGCATCTACCTATAATGAAAGAGAGAGATAATGGCCAACACCAAACAGCGCGGCCTCTCTGACAATGCAATCGGCGCACTCGCCTACTTCACTCCCATACCGGCTATCTTTTTTCTCGCCATCAGGCGCTACAACAAAAGACCCTATGTACGATTTCACGCCTGGCAGTCCCTGGTATTCGACGCTTTTGTATTCATCTTCTGCTACGTCCTGAGCTTTGTTCTTCCGCTTATCACACACTTTGGACCTCGCCTCTTCCGGGACGTAGGCTGGCTGGTCGCGCTGATCGCAGTTGCCTGTCTTCTTGTATGGATCTGGTGTGTGGTCGGCGCGTTGAATGGCAAGCTGTGCAAGCTCCCCGTTATTGGAGACTGGGCAGACGAGCAAGCCTACCGGTAAATCACTCGCTGGCCCTTCCGCCAGCGGTAGAACGTCGGATGAGTGATTCCTGCTTCCCGGCATGCCACCAAGGGGCGCCTCCCCATTCGCGCCCGCCACTTCATTCTGCCGCAGTACGCTCATCCGCCGCGGCAATCGTATCCGTCGCTTAAAGCTGCAGAGTGGGCAATGGCGACCAGTTGCGCGCATTCCATGGCTGCGTTCCAATCCACGGCGGACAAAGGGCCGCCTCCTTTCCTGTTACTCCCGCTCCAGATCGAGGGAGCCGAGGGATCAGGGGCCTGAGCCATGAAAAGAACAACGCCACAGAAGCTTCAGGCCCCCACCGGGGCAATCTGACGTCAATACAGCTGCAGTACTGACGGACTCGCCAGTCCCACCACAAACCGTCTACTAGCTGCCGGAAGACAGATGACCGTTCAGCGTGAGGTCGATATCAACTTCCTTGGCCACTTTGAGGATGAAGATGCTCGGATCTTTGAGGCCCCACTTGACGTAGGGAACCGTGAAGCGCCCTTTCGCCGTCAGGTTTGCGCCATCAATGTGAATCTGCATGGGAACTGTCAGGTCGTGCGGTGCGCCATGCAAGGTGAAGATGCCGGAAACCTGAATTGTGGAATCGCCGGAGGGCGCGATAGTTCCTGTGTAGCTGCTGGGGGCAAACGTCACTTCGGTAAAGTGCGCGACGTCCAGCACGTCGGAGTTCATCTTCTTGTCGCGGCTCGGCTCGCCGCTGTTGCCGCTGCCCGCTGCCACAACAACCGCACCGGAAATCTTGTGCGCACTGGGATCAAATTCAATCGATCCGCTCTGCACATGAAATGTTCCCTGGACGTGGTGGCCATTGCCGCCGAGAGCGAAGGCGACCTGGCTAGCGTCGGGATTGACACTGAAAGTCTCATGCTGTGCGCACGCGGCGGGGATAGTCACGAGCGAGATCGCGAGAATGAGGGCTGGTGCGAATATCTTCATGGTTCTTCTCCTGGTTGAATTGAGTGTAGATGCTCATTGATTCGATTGCGCGGTGACTTGCGACAACCACAAACTGATAGAGGCTATGTCCGCGTCTGGCAGATATTCGTGCCCCGGCATGTCCGTTCCAGGGATGCCAAATTTCGCAATCTGCGCAAGGCGAATCAGGCGCTGTTGCGCTGGGCCGGAGGGGGGCAGATAAAAATACGGACCCGTTGCAAGGTCGGGCGGAAGGCGTTTGAAGCTGGAGGACCATGCGCGGCGCGTAGGGCCGTCGGCACTGTGGCAGGTGGCGCAGTCCTGCCGGTAGAGTTGGTCGCCGCGGGCTGCATCGGCCCTGGCAAAAGCGGTTGCGGAGGGCTGCCATTGCCTCTCATCCGCGAGGTGTTGCGCGGTGCCCGCGCCGTGCAGGCTTTCGAGATACGCAACCAGATCGTTTCCCCGTTCATCGCGAAAAAGAAAGCTATACGAGGGCATGATGGAGGAGCCGCTGACCTGGGCAGGATCGTAGAAATGAGCCCTGAGCCAGAGGGGCGAGCGGCGCCCGCCAACCTCAGAGAGATCGGGACCCTGGCGTCGATTGCCAATGAGCGGAGGGCTTTCTTCGCGCAACTCCTGGATGGATTCAACGGGCCCCCACATCAGTACGTCGGGGGAGTTGGGCCGCACATACTGCGAGTGGCAATGAATGCAGCCCTCGGAAATGTATACCTGGCGTCCGCGTTCCACTGCACTGAGCTGTGGCGATGCGTCGGTAGCGTGAAGCAAGCGATGCAGAAAGTAGGCCGAGAGAAGAACGAGGACAGTGAGCGCAAGTTCGCGAATGCGCTGGCGCAAGAGCGGAAACAGTGGCGGGAGCAGAACCGCCGCGCCGGCGGCTGCGACAAAAGCCCGGGGAACATGCCCAAGGTTCTGTGCCATGCCGATTCCCATCGCGGAGCCCGTCCATCCTGCGATTGCGTAGATCCACCCGGCGATGCGGCCGCGCTCTGCCGTAGACGCAGCAGGAGCCAGCAGAGTTGGATAGGCAACCAGCGCGACAGAGTAGAGCGAAACGCCGATGGGATAGAAAAAGGAAGCGAGCAGTGCGCGCTCGGGATCGAGCAGGAGCAGGCACGCAACGCCGAGCGCAACAACCGAGGTCGTAAGAACCGGCGAGAGACCTTTGCGGCGCAGCAACCATGCGCTCGCCAGTGCCGCGGCAAGATGCAGCAGTCCATTCGCCCACAGATGGATTGTCCCCTGCCAGGTCCCAGCCTTAAGCGCTGGTGTGTTTTGAATGATAAAAAAGGCGGCAGAGTCCAGCCAGACGAGAGCGGTAAAGCCCGCGAGCACGCGATAAAAAGGGATTGCCGGGCGCGAGCCACTGACCAGCGTTTCGAGTTGCGCCAGCGCTGGCAGAAGAGTAACTCCGATTCCCGCCAGGCATAGAACTCCCGCAGACAATGCCTGCACTTCCGGCGATGCAGTGAAGAAGCTCGGCAGGTTGCAGACAAGGTAGCCAACGCCCGTTCCTACCCCGACGGCCAAGAGCGGGTTTCGGTCGCCTGTCCATCGACGCAGATGGGTGACCAGAGTGACAGTCAGCAACCCGAGCCCGGCTCCGATAAGGAAGGCGACCGCAATCGCCGCGGGGAATCCGAGCGGCAGCAGCGCCAGGAGCGCCGCCGTGCCGGAAGCAACAAGTCCAAGACGCAGTCGCAGATTCGGCGAGGGCCACAGGCGCAAGCGTGGCGCGAGCAGGCTCAAGAGAATTCCACCCGCGGCCATTGCCGCCATCACCGCCTTCAGATGCGCGTCTGCAACGCCCAGGCTGGTCAGCCGCTTCAGGAATGCGAACTGCGCAAAGATAAGGAAATAGACATAGGTGATCGCGACAAGGCTCGCGCCTTGCCAGCCGGATTTGCCGCCTTTAGCGCGTAGCAAGGGCCAGCCAGCCTCGGCGCAAGCCAATCGCCTGGATCACAACGCATGCTCCGTCCATTGCCGCTACAGTCAACCAGCCGGTCTGGAGTGTGCCCGCCATAATCTGGCCGGCAACAAAGGTGGCGACACTAGCGCGCGTGAATGCTGTAAGCAACCAGACGACCTTAAGCCTTGTCCTGCAGCCGCCGCAATCTGCCAGACGTGCGCCGTAAAGGCAGGCTAGCCCTACGGAAAAAACAAATGCGCCGATGAATGAAACGTAGATCAGAGCATCCGAGGGCGCCTGCAAATGCATCAACCGCAGCGTCAGTTCGGGAGCGACCATAAGCAGCCCGCCCGTCAGTGTATCGGCGATGCCAGTTACCAACTGATAGCCAAACAGTGTTGTACGGTTCATGCTGTCCTCTCCAGTGAAACTTCCGAGATTATGGCAACCGGCTCGCGAAGCAACGTTGACGCATCGACGAGCCAGTCCAATGAGGCAAGGAGCATCAGTATCCCAGTGACGAGGCGCAGAACATAGAGAGCGTTGCGCGCGACGCCGGGGACAATGGTGAAGGTTGGGTCAAACCCTTCGCGCCATCCGGCTATGGTCATCAGCGCGACATAAGCCACGACGCTGCCATTCCACAGA
>DATKWA010000106.1:0-7565 GCA_035529815.1 Occallatibacter sp.
TTCCAGCCGATGCCGGGAAAGTCGTAGATGACTTCATGGTTCAAGAAGTCTCTGTCATGCGGCAGGACTTCCTCCAGCAGAACCCGCAAGTCGGGTTTATTCCACTGTCCATTCCCCAGGTTATATACAAGCTCATTCAGAGTCGCCTCTGGCTCAACTTCAAAGACATCGTAGAACGCATGATTCGCCATCAGGATACGTAAGTTGGCGCTCAATGCCAGGACAGGCTCCGGCATGGTATCGATGATGGACTTGGTAAACTCGCCCGCAAGCGCCAGTTCCTTATTGCGCTTTTTGATGACATCGATATCCATGAGGATCAAGACCGCGCCATCGATGCGGTTATCGAGCGTCTTATAGGGTTTCACCTGTAGTCGATACCAATGGCCTTGCTGATCCTGCACCTCTCGTTCGAGATTCACGACATCCCGGAGAACGGTGGTAAGCAGAGGCTTCAAATCGACGTTGAGATCGGGTCTGATATCGGTGATGGGTCGCCCGATATCGGATGGAAGCACCTTAAAGACGGACTCCGCCGTAGGGGTCATGCGGCGTATACACAGGCCGCTATCCACCATCACGATTGGGATCACCGTGCTTTCAAGCAGGTTCTTCAAGTCGTTCCCGAGCAGGTGCAAGGTTGAGTTGTTGCTATTCAACTCGTCGTTGACGGTGGTAAGTTCTTCGTTGGCCGATTCCAGCTCCTCTTTCGACGTCTCCAGCTCCTCATTGGTGCTTTGCAGTTCCTCATTGGCTGAAAGCAGTTCTTCATTCGCGGACTGAAAGTCTTCTCGCAGCGCTTCCTCTCCCGCCAGATGCTCCTGCAGTAGAGCGCGCGCCGCCTGCAATTCACGCTTTTGCTCCAGGAGTTTTTTTCGGACCGGGTCGCTTACCTTCAAAGGCATGCGCTGGCTGCTTTTGTCATCCACGCCGGCCAGGGGCGCTGCATCCTCGAACAGGACCAGATAACACCGCTCCGTTCCCGAAGCCGGTTCGCCCAGCGGAAGCACGGACAAATTCACCACGCGCTTTTTGCCGCTGTGTTCAAAAGCAACACTCTTCTTCCTGACTGGCGCGGCTTTTTTTCTGGCCGAAGCGATCGCGGTGCGCAGGGCAATCGCCAGCTCCTCATGCACCATGTTCAGCAGGTTCAGATTGGCGCGTCCGGCCGCTGGCTCCAGGTAAGGACTGGTCCTCCCGCGAAATTGCAGGATTTCGAGCGTCTCGTTGACGATCACGCCTGCCGGGCCCCACTCCTTCAGGACAATCCGGTCCGCGGATTGCTGTAGCTCCCTGTCATTCTGGAGGCCGCGACCGACCGGCGGCGCTTTCACTGCGGGCATTGCGTCCGCGGGAGCCGGGGTCTGGCTCGATATGAATGTTCGCTGTAGCCGTCGATCAACAACCTTTTTGGAATAGATCTTGCTTTTCTTATCGAGCGGCGTGAACATCTGCGGATAAGCAGATGCGCTCTCGGCATTGCCCAACAGCAGAAAGCCGGATGGATTCAACGCGTAGTGCAGAGTAGAGACGATCCTTTCCTGCAACGTCGGTTGAATGTAAATCAGGAAATTGCGGCAGGTAACCAGGTCCAGGTTTGAAAACGGCGGGTCCCGGGTGACATCCTGACGCGCGAAAACGCATAGATCGCGCACCGCCTTGTTGACTTGGTATCCGCCCAGCGTTTTGGTGAAAAAGCTGGAGATGCGTTCCGCCGAAACAGTCTTCAACGCGCTGTCCGGGTAGACGCCGACGCGGGCCGTCGCGATCCCCTTCCCGTTGATGTCCGTTCCAAATATCTGAACGCGGAGGCTGCTGGCTCGCGCGCCCAGAAACTCCAGCAACGTAATCGCCAGCGAATACACCTCTTCTCCGCTGGAGCAGGCAACCACCCATATGCGGAGGGTCTTCTTTGCCTTGTCACCCGCAATCGCCGGGTACACCTTGTTGGCCAGCTCCTCGAAGACGTCCGGATTGCGGAAGAACTCCGTCACCGGAATTAGAATATGGTTGGAGAGTTTCGCGATTTCCTCAGCGTCCTCCCCGAGGTAGGCCAGATAGGCGGGCAGCGACACGATCCGGAGAGCGGCCATGCGCTGCTGGGTGCGGCGATGGATGGTGTTGGGCTTGTATTCGCGGAAGTCGGCGCCTTGCGAACTGCTCACCAGACTCAAAATCGCATTGAAGGCGTCTTCATCGCTCTTCGCCTTTCCGGACGAACCCTTTGCGAATGGACCTGGCGCTGGCCGCCTGGAGCCAGGGTGCTCGGCCATCCAGGCCAGCTCCTCCGCGATCTTCTCCGGCGGCAGAATGAAGTCAATGCAGCCGGACTCGATCGCGCTGCACGGCATGCCGTCGAACTTCGCCGTTGGGGGATCCTGGGCGAAGGTCACGCCGCCTTGCGCGCGAATCGCCTCCACTCCCTTGGTGCCGTCCGACGCGGTGCCGGAGAGGACGACGCCGATGGCCTCGTTCTTACGTACATCCGCTAGCGATCGCATGAAGGTGTCGATAGGCAGAAACTGTTCGCGCTCTTTGATCCTGGGCGTGAGCCCGAAATGACCATCCAGGATGGCGATATTTACATTGCTGGGCATCACGTAGACGCGATTGGACTCGACCTTCATGGAGTCTTTCGCTTCCACCACAGGGATTTTCGTCGTCTTTGAAAGCAGCTCCGGCAGCATGCTGTGGCGTTTGGGATCCAAATGCTGAATCAGCAAAAGCGCCATGGGAATATCGGCGGGAAGGGCGCGGAGGACCGCCGTCAGGGCTTCCAGACCGCCTGCCGACGCACCAATCCCTACGACTCGGACATCTTCCGACGATGGTGAGCTGGGCGGGTTTTTCGTTCTAGAAGCAGGCATTCAACACCAGGGATCACTCCGGGAACGTCGTACGTCGTAGTGGTTTGACTTGATCTTTTGTTCGATCAACAACCACCCCAAGTGTACGCCACCTTTGAAAATTCGAGCCCTCTCTCAGTAGCGGGCGCTTTTCGAGCGGACGGCCCAGCCTCTGGTAAGCAAACGTTAGATTTGGCCCGGATTGTCGGCAATCCGGAAGTTGGCGGTTCTTTTTTCTCAGTTGGTGCCAAATCGCCATAACCGGCCAATGTCTGCCCATTTTCGTTCAGGCGGTTTTTAGTTTGCGTATTTCGGCGAGGATCTTTGTGAGCCGGTTAGCGAGGCGGTCAAGGGTTTGGCGCTGATCGTTGTTTGGGAGAGCGCGGCGGAAGATTTCCAGGGCGTGTTGGGAAGCCTGGAAGGAATCGAGGAGGCCGTTGAAGCCTGCGCGGAGTTTTGAAGATGAGGGCTTGGTTTGCGGAGCCAGATGTCTGGGTTTGGCGCGAGCCAGTTGGAACTCGCGCTCAAGATCGGTCAGGGCGACATCGACATAGCGCATGGTCATCTCAGGGTTGACGTGGCCGAGTAACTTCATCAGGACGGGGAAGCTTACCCCGGAGCGAAGCATTTCCGTGGCATAGGTATGTCGAAACTGGTGGGGGACGATGCGCGTGGAAAGGCCGAGGGAGTGGCAGACCCGATGCAGGTAATCGCGGAGTTGAACAACGATGGCCACTTTACTTCCCGGACGTGCAATGAGCCGTCCATCGGCGGGCAGCGGATCGAGGGAGCGGAAGAAGCGCAGGCGGTGGACGAGATCGCGGACGAAGGCATCTCCGGGAACCATGCGTTCGGTCTTGAGCTTGCCGAGGGGGACATGAATGGCCCACTGATCAGGGCCAGCAGAGCGCAGGCAATCGAAGGACAGATCTGCGCACTCGCCGATGCGCATGCCAGTGCGTCGGAGCAGCAGGAAGACGTTTGCACCCAGATCGTTGCGGCGCAGGAACTCCTGTTCGAGGAGTTGATCCTGCTCTGCAGTGAGAGGCCGTGGCAAGGTGTGAGGCGTGCGTGGTATGTCTTCGCGCCGTAACAGGTGCGCGAGTTCGGGCAGTTGGTTGGTCCAGGCCAGTTCGTTGAGGATAGTGCGGAGAGCGAAGAGGCGGCCGATGCAGGTGGTGGTCGCCAGGGGTGGAGTCTGCGCACGCAGGCACGCCATCCATCCGAGGATGTGCGGATCGCGTCGCAGTTGCTCGATACGAGTAACCTCGGGATGCGTGGCGGCCAGATAGACGAGGAAGTGACGCACGACGATGTTGTAGTTACGCGCACTGGAAGCAGTAAGTGCGGTGCATAGAGACGCGACAGCGCTGGCGAAGGCCGGCGCCAGCGGATGCTGGAGTGGAGGGCGGCGCCAGCGCTTCACGACTGGATCCTCGGTTGAGGATGGATGCACTGCGCGGCGGCGCGTGCATACTGCAGATAAACGTCCTGCGGAGAGACCTGCACATAGTGCATGGTGGTCTCGATGTCGGAGTGTCCCATCAACTGCATCAGCGCGGGCAGACTGATACCGGCGCGCACCATGTCCGAGGCGAAGGTGTGTCTGAAGCGGTGCGGGTTCGCGATCGTTACGCCTGTAGTCTTGCGATGGTAGCGGAACAGGGAGCGTAATCCGGCGGGCGTCATGCGGGTGCCGCGTGCAGGTCCCTTGAGCACGACGAACAGAGCGGCGGAGCAGGGATCGGGCCGTTCCAGGCACAGATAGTGATCGATCAGTTGTGTGGTCTCCGGAGCCAGGGGGAGGAAGCGCAGCTTGCTGCCCTTGCCGCGCACACGGAGCTGGCCTTCGGAGAGCAACACGTCGTCGCGGTTCAAAGCCATGACTTCGGCGGAACGAAGTCCCTGCATGAGCATCAGGCCCACGATGGCCAGGTCGCGTGCGTTGCGGAAGCTGGACCAGAAACGCGCCACTTCATCGACCGAGAGCGGGATGATGTTGACAGCCTGGGTTCCTTCACGCGCAGTCTGCTGAGCTCGAACCGCGGACGGCCCAGGCCCATCGGTCTGCGGTGCAGAAAGGGCTGATGAAACCCGTGCGCCACCTGACAGGGAGCATCGGGAAACTCGCTGCGGATGGCGCGATCGGCGGTAGCGACGCGGTCGTTGATGGTGGAGGCAGAAGGTGCAGGTTGCCGGCTGGACTGGAAGCGCACGTAATCGAGCAGGGTCGATTCGGTGAGGTCTGCCCTGGAGATCTCGCCGGTGTGATGGATGCTCTCCCACCAGCGTACGAAGTGCAGCAGGCTGTGTGCGTAGCTGTACAGGCTCTTGTCCGCGAGACGGCGGACATACTCGCGGTCGAGGAAGCGGTTGATCCAGCCGACACCCCGGCCTCCAGGTTGCTCGACCACCTGAATCGGGCTGTGTGCGCCCGATGGGGTTTTCTGACGGATGACGCGGAAGTTCATGGCTCGGCGGCCTCCAGGAGAGACTGGAACTGGAGCGCGTCGCCGCCTTGAACGAAGAAGGAGTTGGGATCGTGGCCCTGTGGCAGAAGGACGCGGCGGGAGTCGATGCCATGAGCGCTGAGGCGGTGGGCTGCCGACATAGCCGCGCAGATTGAAATACAATTGCCCGACTTTCTTTCCATGGAGCAGGATGTCGAACCGCGGCTGGATCTCCATCATGGCGGAACCCTGCCGCGTTCGGACCAATTCAAGTGCTTTCTTCATGCTGGACCTGTGCTTTCCCAAATAGAAATGGCCACCCCATGCACGAGGTGGCCATTCACAGCGATGCAGCAATTGGTTTAGTTGCTCAGTCCTTTGAGAACGCCGATCGATGTACCGGAAGAGACGTAAACAAGGTTCGTTGTCTGATCCACGGCAATGCCAAAGGAGTTCGAGGCCACGTTGAGTGTGCTCGAGACAGCATTGGATGTACCGTTGATGACGGAGACCGTGTTGTCGTCACTATTGACGACGTACACCATGTCCGTGGCCTGGTCGACAGCAATGTCCGATGGGGCGTTGCCAACAGGAACCGAGGCCGCCAGCTTGTTTGTGCTTCCATTCAGGACGGACACAGTGTTGCCCTGGTCCGCGATATAGACCATGTCTGTAGTGGTATCGACATCCAGCGCAACGGGTGTTAACGGGACCCCAGCGGAGCTGACTCCTACTCCGATGGTTTGAGTTACGGTATTGCTGGGACCGTCAATCACAGAGACAGAGTTGCCGCTGCCGCTGGCAACATAAACCACATTGGTTGACGGATCCACTTTGATGGCGCTCGGCTTCGCAGCAAGCGCAATCGTGGCCGTCACGGTATTCGAAGCCCCGTTGATGATGGACACCGAACTGTCTCCGCTATTGGCGACATACACCAACCCAGTCGTAGGATTTACGCTGATGCCCTCCGGCCCTTGCCCGACAGCAACGGTCGCAATGATTGCGCCCGAAGTGGGATTGACCACGGAGACGGTATTGTCCATGCTGTTCGCCACATACGCCAATCCGGTTTTGGTATCGATATCGACACTGAGAGGGCCATTCCCAACCGTAACTGTGGATGTCACCGTATTGCTGGAGCCATCGATGAAGGAGACGGAATTGCTTCCCTCATTGAGGACTGTGACCAGATTGGACGTGGAATTGACAGCGATGGGCAGAGCTTCTTTCCCGGCGGCCTGGATGGTTGCCACATAGTTGGGAGTGACAGTGATGGAGCCAGTTCCAAGTCCGTTCTGGCCTCCGCCGCAGCCAATGACAGCGCTCAAAGAAAGCCCAAGAAAGAGGCCAAGAGCAGATTTGGAAATGGAATGAGTTGTAGTTTTCACAGCGACCTCCAAGGTCAGTAGTGGTACATGGAAAGACAGCAATCCATTGAGATTGCTGTCGCGGTTGGCGGGGGATGGACACTTCTGGTCCAAGGGGATTGAGCGGGTCCCGTGGGGCTCGAACATTTCCACAAATATGCCAACCGTTGCGTGAAAGTGTAACGCGAACGAGAGCGTATTTTGCGGAAGGGCAGACCCTTTGGTAATGTGCCGGGGATGGCATCGCGGTGGACACGCGTAGAATTCTTCGTCGTGGACAGGCCCTCCGAGAGTTAGACGGGCGCGCCTGGAGAGGCTTTCAGATATTCGATGCTCACGTTCTCGAAGTCCTGGCTGCTGTCGATCTCGAATCCGAGATGGAGTTCGAGATTGCGGACTGCATTCCAGAAAAACGTTTGGGTGGCTTCGACAAGAAACAGCAATTCTTCGGCTTCGCCGGCGTCACGAGCAAGCTGACCATCGACTTTTGTTTTCGTAGGAAGTGTGGCGTGCCGGATACTGCGAAAGCGAATGCTAGCGGAGACCTTGCGGCCAGAGGGCTTGGCCGGACGGTTCCGTGTGGGGGTTTTCATTGTGTGTTCTCCAATTTCTGCTGGAGTTATTCTTCTGCTGGAAGCATGAAGATGAGGAAGGGATCGCCATCGCCATCGATCTGGATGAGCGCCTTGAGGCTTTTATTGCGAAGGCGGTTGTCAGGATCGCGAACGAGGACCTCAAACAGAAACGTGATCTCGTCGACCTTTCTGCGCATACCGCGGAACATCATGAGGACGTCCCAGAAGCGGCCTTTGAGGTCTTGGCAGGAGTGACCAGGCGCGGTGAGGTCAATGGCCACCGTCGCCTCGTACGCTGCCATAGACATGTAGACGGGCATCGTT
>DATKWA010000107.1:0-5888 GCA_035529815.1 Occallatibacter sp.
GCGCAACCAGCGGATTGTCGCGACGTCGCTGGGTGGGAGATGTTCGAGGAGCAATGCTTCGAAGGCGGCGGGGCGCTGGGTGAACTCGATGGGAATCGGCCAGATCAGGAATTTTGAGGTCTGGTGCGAAGGCGCGAAGGCGATGCGTTGTGCGCCCTGGGCGATGAAAAGAGTGAAGCAGGAATCGTCTGGTGCGGACGGCAGTTGCGGCGGGAGCAGGTCAGGGAGGACGCCGCGGTCAAGCATTTCCTGCGAGACTGCCGCGGGCGCAGCGGAGACGGCAACGGCGACGGGCTCGCGTTTGCGGATTTCATTTTTGAGGATGCGCAGGGCTTCGTCGAGGGAGTTGACGAGGAAGTCGATGGCGCCGTCGCGCTGTGCCTGGCGGAGCGAGGCGGGATCGGCGGACGCCGCGAGTGTGGCGGCGCCGGCTATGTTGCCAGCGATTGCGAGTGCGCGGCCGGATTCGTCGAGTTCGCCGGCGTAGAGCAGCTTTCCGCCGAGATTCGCTTCGCCGCATGCTGCGGCGCCATACATCAGGCTGGCGTAGATCTGTTCCACGCGCATCATGCAGGCGAGGATTTCCGTCGTGTGTGAATCAATCGGCATAGTCAGTTGTTGGCCTAATTGGCGGTGGATCCCAGGTGATTTTGGATTCTCTTATTCCGATGGCAGTTCGTGCCAGTTGGCCTTGCGGACATAGAAAACAAACACGCCGGGCTTGGCGTCGATGTGCGTCTGATCCTCATACTTGCCCTTGTAACATTCGTTGGGCGCATTTACGCCTGTCGCCCGGATGTCAGGGATCGAGTACCAATGGATGGTGTGCACATCCTTCTCCATGGAAGCGTCGCAATTGACATAAATGTCCATCGAACCTTCGTAGGTGCCCTGAACCGAAAGAAATGAAGCATTGGCAGGGACGTTGAGTTTTCCCAACCCATCGTCGTCGATGCGGAGCCATTCATTGTGAAGGGCGTTCAGGTGATTGATGCGGATTAGAAAATTGGAGGGGATGATGGGCTTGCCGGTTTTGCCGTCGAGCATGAGGATGGTGATGGTTTTGGTTGCTTGCGCGTGAAGCGAGGCCAGGGGCACCGCCGCAAGAGCAAGGGCCAGCAAGCCAAGGACGGCGATTGGACGAGCAAGCAGAGAACGCGTGCGGAGCGAGTGAGGCATAGGGACACCAGCTTTCGGATAGGCCAGCTTCTGGCTGCAATCTCTTTTCACTTTGCCATGGTACGCCATGGATCTACCACGAAGAATAAGGCTGGCCGTCGGAGGCTGTCTCTTCAGAGCCGGAGTGGACATCGTTGACGCCGGGCTCGGTTTGGTCGAGCGAGTACATGGCGTCGCTCGTGTCCGTGACCCAGGTGTCTTTGCTGTGGGTCATGGGGTCCTCGGGAATGACTTTAAGGTAGCCATCCGTGACCAGGTCGTCCAGCGACTGGGGAGCCTTCTGCTTGTCCATGGTGTAGGAATCGATGGCGTTGCGCATGACGTGGAGATCTTCTTTGAGGACGGCCTCGCGAGCATGCTTGACGGCTGTGACGTAGCTTGGAATGGCGAGCGTGGCCAGAATGCCAATGATGAGCATGACAATCATCAGCTCGATGAGCGTGAAGCCTTCGTCCTGTTTTCGAATGCCGCGCACAGATTCCTTTTGGTGCCGAACCGCCTGGCTTACCAGGTGGAGTATTTGGTTCCGTCCAGAGCTGTTCCCTGGGACTTTGAATACACATCGAATACGCTTTGCCCGCCGTAGGAGTCCGAGGTTGGGTCGTCCTGCATGGAGCGCAAGCCCCACTCGGCTTTGCCTGTCATCGGGTCTACCGGAATGCGCCGGAGAAACTTCAGTTTTTTCCCTTGCACGTCGACACCGTTGACGAGCGTTTCGAGATCGGGCGGATAGTTCTGGCTGTCGACCTTGGTCTGGAAGGCGCCTTTGTCAGCGGCGTCCTTGTACTTGTCGATAGCGTCGCGCATCATCCACAGATCGCGGCGGAGTTCGCGCTCGTTCTGGCGCTTGATTTGAAAGCGCGCAATCGGTACGGCGGCCGAGGCGAGGATGGAGAGGATCGCCACGGTAACAATCAACTCGATCAGCGTGAGGCCCTGCTCTTTGGGGCGCATCCTGGCTGGTGCGGCGAAGATTGCAGACGTGGGATGCATCCGCACGGCTCCTACTTGACCACGAGGTTGAGATGCCCGGCCGTTGCCGGCACCTGTTGCTGAGCACTGTTGACTGCACCGGCTCGGGTCATGGTGAGCGCGGTTTCACCTGCGGCCTTGGCCTGGAAGGTGAGGACGCAGACTACGCCCGAACCGCTTATGCCGGCCGTGCCAGGCGGGCGCGCTGCCACAACAGTGATGTTGCCCGGCCCGTCGTCGCGATGGATGAGGGCAACAGCCTGGCCGTCGCGGTTGAGCAGGTTACCGGCCGCGACGTTGACCAGGGAGAGCTTGGCTGGATCGTACTGCAGCTGGACTGGAACCGAAGCGATATCGGTGGCCCCGTTGAGCACAACGGGAATTTGGAAGCTGCTACCTACCGCGAGCGAGGCGGCGGGTGGAGTGAGTGCGAAGCTGGCCGCCGCAAGGGGCGTGGGGGCCGGCGCTGCCGCGGCAGCCGGTGTGGCCGGTTGCGTGGAGGGTGGTGGAGGCGGCGGCACAACGGCGGCCTGATTTGCGGTGTCCTGAGCGGCACTCATTTGCGCCATCAATGCCGGCGCGGCAGCTTCGGCGCTGGGGGCCGTGACAGTACCCGTGGCGGGCTGTTGAAAAGATGCCGGCCTTGCGGCAGCCGACGCGGAACTCGTTTGTTGCTGATGGGTGAGGCGCAGATCGATGTTCGTACCGGCGCCAGTGTCGATGGGACGAAGATTGGCCTGATCCAACTCCTGCGAGCGGACGATGTGCGGGACTACGACAAAGACAATCTCGTCGTTTTGAACGGTGTTGTCCTTGGAGCCAAAAAGATATTTTAGGATGGGAATCGAACTCAAGCCGGGAATACCAGTCCAAGTCTGCTGTTGCTGGTTGTTCTGGATTCCGCCGAGGATGCTGGCCTCACCTTCGCGCAGACGGATGACCTGATCGACAACACGCTGGCTGAGGATAGGCTCGGTGACGCCGCTGATAGTGACAGAGCCGCTCTGCGAGGTGACTTCAATTTTGATTTTGAGAGTTACGTCGTGGTCGAAGTGGATGGTGGGCGTCATTTCGATATTGACGCCGACGTCCTGATACTGGAACTGCGTATTGACCAGCGAACTGACCACGGCGGTGGCCGCGCCGGTTTGATAAGAGCCGGTGGCGATGGGAATGCGCGAACCGATCTTCATGGTCGCCTTTTGATCGTCGGTGGCGCGGATGCGCGGGCTCTGGAGGACCTTGGTGTTGGAGTCGGACAGGAGAAGATTGAGGGTTGCCGAGCCGACCGTGACGGCAAAGTTGGTTGCCTTGAGATGGGCCAGGTCGTAGAGAGTTGGGGAGGTCGCGGTTGCGGTTGTCGCCGTGGAACCGGTGGCGGAGGAAGAGGAGCTGGCTGTGGGCGGCTGGAGGGCTACGCCGATGCTGCTGGGCCAGGCGATGCCAAGAGTGCGTTCCCAGTTCTTGCTGACCTCGAGGACTGCGATGTCGACGACAACTTCTGCGCGAGCCTTGTCGAGATCGTCGATGAGTTGCTGGGCCAGCAGCAGTTCGTCGGGGGTTCCGCGCATTACGATGGCGTTCTGGCTGGCGACGCCGTAAATTTTGGCGCCGGTGAGCACGTTGCGCAGGGCGGTCTGCACATCGTTGAGGTCGTTCTGCTGCCAGGCATTGGATAGGTAGAAGGTCTGGACGGCCTGCTGGTCGAGTTCGGTGCGCTTGATGCGGGAGTTCTGCGCGACAAAAACGGTATTAGGCGTGATCGGGCGCCAGAATGTTCCGGACATGGTGCCGACAATCCGCAGGGCGTCCATGAGCGATACGTTATTCAGGTCAACCTGGATGCGCTTGGAGTTGTAATCGGGATCGAAGAGCACGTTGATGCCCGCAGCCTTGCCAATGGCCTGGTAGATGACCTTGGCGTCTTCGGTCATGTGCAGGGTCAGCGGCTCATTTGAAACTGGCTTGAGCATCACCGGACCGGCCATGGACTGAAGCTCACTCTGTTCGCCAGCGGGCTCGGGCATGTCGGCCGCGGGCTGGGCGGGAGCCTGGCTGCTTTTGAGACGAATCTGCGCGATCTCCTGCCGCGCGGCTTCATTGCCGGGGTCGATTTCAGATGCATGCAGGAACTCGGCGAGCGCACCCTGCTCATCGCCGGCCTGGAGAAGCTTGCGGCCTTTCGTAACGTGCATGGCAGAGGTAGAAAGGCGTATGCGGTACAGAGCGGTGCGATAGGTGAGGTCTTTGGGATTTTTAGCGTTAGCCTTCTGGTAGAAGTCGAAGGCGGCGTCGTAGTCTTCGCGGGCCTCGGCATTTTGGCCGCTCTTGAAGAGGGAATTGGCAGACTGGGCGTGAAGCCTGGCGCCGGCAAGGCTGCACAGGGTCAGCGCGGCAATGGACGCAAACCGGAAGCATACTTTACAAAGAACGGATCCGGCTACAACCGGAGCTTGAGTGCGGCGGTTCATCGAACTCCCAGGCGTCTTGGCCGGAATACACGCACCGGCGGGTTGTTGCGGGCTGCCTTGGCTGCCCCGGACGCACAACTTTACACAATTCTCAACGGCAATTCTGATCGACCAACGATGCCCCATTTTAGCAAAGCCCCACAGTAACGCGGGTAAAACCATCGCCGATGCTAGGATGAAGACTCGAGGATGTTTCACAATGGCGCGCCAAACCAGCCACCAGATTGTCGCCAAGGACACGGCCGGCCCCAAAAAGCCGTCGAAGCCGCGCGACCCCGTGGCCAGCGGCGAGCGGGATGCCGCGCACAACCGCATGGCCAGCCACAATTACTTCCTGCTGGAGAAATTCGAGGCAGGCGTGGCGCTCCGCGGGACCGAGGTGAAGTCCATTCGTGAGGGCCAGGCCAACCTCAAGGACTCCTACGGGCTGATTCAGAACGGCGAAGCGTTTTTGCTGAACGTGCATATCGGTCCCTATTCCCACGGAAACATTGCCAACCACGACTCAACCCGGACCCGCAAACTGCTGCTGCATCGGGAAGAGGTTCGCAAGCTACTCCAGAAGACGCAGATCAAAGGGCACACGCTCATTCCGACGCGGCTTTATTTCCGCAACGGGCGGGTTAAGTGCGAGTTAGCGGTAGCCAAGGGCAAGCAGGACTGGGACAAACGGGAGACGGAAAAGCGCCGCGAGGCCGACCGCGAGGCCCGGGCAGCGGTAAACGCGAGCAAGCACAAGATGGGGCGGTAGAGAAATGAATGTTTGGGAAAGAACAGCATCTTGCTGAGAAGCACGCTCCGAACTTCGTCTTGTGGATTCTCTGGTGCGGCTGTTCCGGAGTCTTGTTGCGGTCCTTTTCACGCTGCCTGGCCAGTGATCGATTCTGAGGGATTCTCCGCACTTGACCTGGCAATGCTGTTCGGTTCTTCCCAAACGTCCTGCCGATCATTACCCTCAAAAAGCGCACAATAGAAACATGGGCTCCTCGATCCACAATCCCGGCAGCCCGCGATCTGGCCTCTCTCGGACCCCTGACGGGGAACAGAATGACCCCCAAGGGTTGGCTATTCGACCCCGATAATGTACGGCCGGGGACATCCCTGACACTTTAGACCGGGCACATACCTGACAGTTTTTCCTTATCAGGAAGTTTTTGTTGTTGTTCTTGCTCTTGTTTTTGTTGTTCCGTTTCCGGGGCCGCGGCCCGGGAAACGGAGCGGCTGTGCTGGCCCTGTTTTGGCCTAGGCAAGTGATAGGTCTTTCTG
>DATKWA010000108.1:0-6001 GCA_035529815.1 Occallatibacter sp.
GCAAAGTACCGGGCCACTTGGGCATCGCTGTCCATACCCAAGTGAATAACATATTCGGATCGTGCATGTAAATGTTATTTATTTACGTTGCCTAACTGGTCCGTTTTCCCCTTGGATGCCTCAACAACGCCTGCTTGGACAGCTCCCGCCTTGCGGAAAATTCTGGACAACAGATTCGCCAGGGACATATTGCGATTGTATCCAACGGGAAATCGAGCCGTCTGCGCATTTCGCTGCATCGCGAGCTAAGGGCTTCAGACGACGAATGGCAGTTGCGTTTAGCGACGCCGCAGATTACTCACTAAAAATCGGCTTGCCTTGGCCAATCGCTTTTTTCTTGACCGCGCCCCAACCCTCATCCACTTCTTCGTCGCTACACTACGACGAGACGCGGTTCACGGGAGCTTGCTTCGCGGGTGCCAGCGCAAGCAACACCACGCCGATCAGTTCCTCGCGCGAGACCATGCCATTGCATGACCTGAACCCTGGCAGTGAACGCCGCGGTATTTTCCATCCATCCACCGCAATACTACCGCGTCTGAAGATAATTTCCATCTTGAACGGAGTTGCACCAGGTGCTACAGTTATTGCATGGCGAACCAGGACGGGAAATCAGAGCGGGTTTTCAAAACCGCATGGTTTGCCAAAGCTGCCAGAAAGACGCGCATCCCGGACAGCGAACTTTGTGCCTCCATGCGGCAAGTGATGCTCGGCCAGGCCGACGATCTGGTCGGCGGAGTCTTCAAAAAGCGCCTGAGCAGGAATTTGTACCGCTCCATCATTGTCGCCAAGGGCGGCCGATATTGGATCTATGCCTACCTTTTTGCCAAGCAGGATCGGGCCAACATCGAGGACGACGAGTTGGCAGCTTTCCGGCAGTTGGCGATCCTGTATGCCCGGAAAACAGCCGCCGACATCGCCAGAGAAATGCAGTTCAAAGAACTGGTGGAGATATGCCATGACGAAGAATCGTAAATACAAAACGGACGCGTTTGAGGCAGTTCACAGCGCCGTCGCCGGAATGTATCGGGCCGGCACCATCGACAAGACCACCATGCGCAGCTTTGACGCATCCTGTCTCGCCGCTCCGGCCCCGATCAAGCCGCATCAGATCAAGGCGCTCCGGGAGAGTCTCCGCGTCAGTCAACCGGTCTTCGCCCGCTACCTGAATACCAGCGAATCGACGGTGGAGAAGTGGGAGACGGGAGCCAAGAAGCCCAGCGGCATGGCGCTCAAGCTGCTGGCTGTCGTGCAGAAATATGGATTGAAGATGCTCGCCTGAAATAGAAAAGAATTGTCATCCCTGGTCGCCGTGGCGAGCCTGCTTCGCGGGCGCCAGCGCAATCAGCGCCACGCCGATCACCACCAGCACACCCACACCAATCAGTTCTCCCTGTGCCACCATACCGCGCATCCCCTGATAGCCCATCACAACAGCGTGCACCAGGCTCGACCATGCGGTGAAGGCAATCAGGCTGCGCGATGGCCCGCAGGGCTGCGAGCCACCAGCAACAGACAAACACCGAGTGTGACGTAGAGGCTGAGCATCATCGACAACGCAGGCTCTTGCCGCTGGAGATGGACATGTCCAGATAGTCAAAGAACATAGGCCCACAGCATCCAACAGACGAGGAATAACGCCACGATCGCTCCCGCGATATGGACAATCCATTGGCCGGGCGTTTTCGGTCTTCCGAAGTTGAACACGCGGTAATAGTAGCAGCTGACACTACGGATAAGTTGACTTGTGCGAAAGTGAGCGTGGCTATTCCGGATGATATGGCTTTCGGAGGTTGCGCATGTTTCGGCGATAACATTTCAATGAGTGCATTGGGCTGTTCTCCTCAATTGATGGCTACTTCCGGGTAAGCGCGTGGTGTTCCCCTGTTGACCGTGGGCCTGTGTTCGCGCTTGGGGATTACGACTGATCTCTGAAGTGTCCACTTATTTCTAAGTGGACACTTCGAGAGTCGATTAAGAGCGGTTGGAAGTCTCGGTACTGTCTTCGGCGACGAGGTTCCAGGGGAGCAGTTCGTCGATCCGGTTGACGGGATGTTCGGCGATGCGAGTCAGAACCTGGCGGAGATAGCGTTCCGGGTCCATCCCGTTGAGTTTGGCTGAGCCGACCAGCGAGTAGATTGCGGCAGCACGTTCGCCGCCGGAGTTCGAGCCAGCGAAAAGGTAGTTTTTGCGTCCGAGGGCTACGGCGCGAAGCGCCCGTTCGGCAGCCGAGTTGTCTATCTCCAGCAGTCCATCGTCAACATAGCGTGTGAGCGCACACCAGTGCGAGAGCGCGTAGCGGATCGCGCCCGCAGTCTCGCTCTTGGTGGACAATGAGCGAAGAGATTTTTCCAGCCAACTTCGCAACTCGTCGAGCAACGGCCTGGCGCGGGCCTGGCGAGTAGAGCAACGCAATTCGGCGGGCTTGCCGCGAACGTCTTCTTCGATGCCGTACAGAGCGCCTATGCGAGCGATGGCTCCAGTGGTGATGGGCGAAGCGTGAATCGCATGGATGTCGTGGAACTTGCGCCGGGCATGAGCCCAACAGGCGACTTCGTAAATGGAGCCGCGGTCGTAGAGATGATGAAATCCTGCATAGGCATCGGCCTGCAGAGCACCCTGGAAGTTCTTCAGATGCAGTCTTGGATGCTCGCCCTTGCGATCCGGCGTGTAGGCAAACCACACGGCGGGAGCAGTGTTCTCGCCTGCTGGCCGTTCGTCGCGAACATAGGTCCAGAGGCGACCGGTCTTGGTTTTTCCGTTGCCTGGAGCAAGCACTGGAACGGGTGTGTCGTCGGCATGAATCTTCGTTGCCGACAAGACATGCTTGCGAACTGAATCAACCAGCGGAGCGAGTAACTCGCTGGCCGCCCCTACCCAACCGGCCAGCGTGGAGCGATCCAGATCGACACCTTCACGAGCGTAGATCTCCGACTGGCGATACAGCGGGCAGTGGTCTGCGTACTTCGCGACCAGCACATGCGCGAGAAGCCCAGGACCGGCAAGGCCGCGTGCAATAGGGCGGGACGGCGCAGGCGCTTCGACGACGCGCTCGCAACCTGTGCAGGCGAACTTGGGTCGCACATGGCGAATGACCTTGAAGTTAGCCGGGATGAACTCCAGTATCTCGGCTACGTCTTCTCCAAAGTTACGCAACGCGCCGCCGCAATCGGGGCAGCAGTCGTGCTCTGGATGATGGGTTACGACCTCGCGGGGCAGATGCTCTGGCAGCGGCTTGCGCGAGGGCCTGGACTTGGGAGCAGCCACAATCGGCTCTACGCGCACTTCAGCGGCGGCCTGCGCGGTCTGCAACTCTTCCAGGTGAAGTTCGAGTTGCTCAAGCTGGATGGATACCTTCTCGCTCTTCGCGCCGAACACCATGCGGCGCAGCTTCTCGATGACCATCTTCAGATGTTCGATCTGCTGAATGTGCGAATGCAGTTCTTCGTGCTGTGCGGAGAGCGCCTCCTGATAGGAGGAATATGCTTCGCGTTGCTGCATATGCTGCTCAACGATCAGCGACTTCAAGGCTTCGCGATCAAGTTGACCAAGGTCCGGCAGAGCAGCAGCAACCATGCCAAGAGTATGGCACAGAAGTAGAGAGGAAATATCCACAAAAGCCGCATGGACACAGGAGAATCACGCGTGTCACTTATACTGCCATCTGCGGCGTCCAGGTTCTCTGCGGCCTGCGCCAATCGATGCCTTCCATGAGCATCGAGAGCTGCGCCCGCGTCAGCGAGACCGTGCCTTCTGTAGCCTGTGGCCAGATGAAGCGCCCACGTTCTAATCGCTTGTAACTCACCCAAGAATGCACAGCCTCCGATCGCAGGAACACGTTTTGTGCAGGTGACGCATCCTTTTCATCCACTCAGAGGTCAGCGGCTACCATGCGTAGGCGAGCGGTGCAACCGCTACGGGATGACCCTGTTATTGGAGACCAGCGATGGGGCAGTGTGCTCGGTTCGGCCGCAGTGGACGGATGTTGTTGCGCCCGATCCCGAGATCGTTCTGTGCGGGCAGCGGGCGCTTTTCCGCGTAGCGGACTTGCTGGAACTTGTCCGCTTGGTGGATCGGCTCAGTGGACACGATCTGCCGGAGGGGCACAGATGAAATGTAAGGTAAAATCCGCCGCGACCGTAAGCAGAAATATGCCGCTAAAAAGTAAGGATGGTGCGGAAGTCCTGCGCATTGTGCCGTATCAATCAGAGTGCGCAACGCTTTTAGCCCTTGACATACGCTGTAGGTGCGGCATAATTAGTAGAATGATCGGCAAGCCGATCCGCGGAGCTCGCAGTGCCCGCCAAGAGCGACAGCAAACAGGGGAAAATCAGGGCCCTCGCCGAAGAGGGCACGCTGAATCCGGTGCCCGGAAAAGTTCAGGACCCGAAGTTCCAGGATGGCGAGTTCTTCGATCCGCGCGACATCGTGCAGGTCAAGTACGAGATGCTACGCCGCGTTTCGGCAGAGAACGCGTCGGTGACCAGTGCGACGGAAGACTACGGCGTGTCGAGGCCGACATATTACCAGACCAGAGCCAGCTTCGAGGAAGCGGGGATCGCCGGGTTGGTGCCCAGAAAACGGGGTCCGCAGGGCCCGCACAAGGTGCGGGGCGCGGTGCTCGAGTTTATCCGGGAGCAACGGGTCGAGGGCGAGCCCATTCGAGCGCGCCAGTTGGCCGAACAGATACGGGAAAAATTCGATCTCGATATCCACCCAAGGACGATCGAGCGAGCCGTAGCGGTAAAAAAAACCGCGCCCTGACGCACGATGGCGGAGACAGTTCGGAGTGGCTGGCAGGCGTTGCGACGCAATACGAAGTTCTCCGCAACGCCGCACTCGGCCAAGCGCTGCCGCCTGAGGCTCGCTCGGGACTCCTGCTTTTTCTCCGTCGCGGCATGTGGGGATGGGCGCGGGCTCAGGCCACGGCTGGCGCGAGCCCGCCGCTGCCGAGGCGTACGGCAACGTTGAGCTTACCGGCTGCGGAAGAATCAAGAACCGTTATTCATATCTTCGCGGCCATGGCCATGAACGCCGAGCATCGAGGAGCGACACTATGAGCGAATCCTTGAAAGTGCAGCTGCATCATCTGCAACGGGGCGCGTACCTGTATGTTCGACAATCTTCGATGCGGCAGGTCATCGAGAACGTGGAGAGCACGAAGCGTCAATACGCCTTGCGTGGCCGGGCCGTGGCGCTCGGCTGGCGCGAAGATCAGATCATGGTGATAGACAGCGATCAGGGCGTGTCCGGCGCGTCGGCGGCCTGGCGCGAGGGCTTTCAGCACCTGGTGGCTGATGTAAGCATGGGCCGCGCGGGTATCGTCATGGGGCTGGAGGTCTCACGCCTGGCGAGGAACAACGCAGACTGGCATCGCTTGCTGGAGATCTGCGCGCTGGCCGATACCCTGATCCTCGATGAGGATGGCGTTTACGATCCGGCGAACTTCAACGACCGTCTGCTGCTGGGCTTAAAAGGAGCCATGAGCGAGGCTGAGCTGCATGTTCTGAAAGCCAGGCTGCGCGGCGGAATCCTGAACAAAGTACGGCGCGGCGAATATCGCTGCCCGCTGCCCACGGGCCTCGTTTACGACGAAGCTGGCAACGTGGCGCTCGATCCCGACATGCAAATCCGGGACACCATCGCCCATTTTTTCGAGACGTTCTCGCGCGTTGGCTCGGCGTGCCAGGCGGTGAAGGCGTTCCGGAGGGAGGGCCTCGGCTTTCCGTCGCGGCTCCGTGGCAGCGCCACGGTGTTCCGGCCGTTGACCGCCTCGACCGCCATGCGCGTGCTGAGCAACCCTCGACTGGCAGGTGCCTACGTGTATGGACGCCGGCACTACCGGCGAGGTGCGGAGGGCAAGAAACACATCGTGAGAAAACGCGACTGCGGGGAGTGGCTGGCTTGCATCCCAAACGCTCACCCCGGCTACATCAGCTGGGAGCAATATCAGCAGAATCTCAAGCTGCTCGCGTCCAATGGCCGGGGCTACGAACTGGCG
>DATKWA010000109.1:0-16380 GCA_035529815.1 Occallatibacter sp.
GCGGAAGAATAGAGTTCGGGCGCCGACGCTGTTGCGAAGGCGGAAGGCAACATGCTGAGATGCATCAATCGCAAGTGTCTCAGCAGCCCGGCGTGGTCGTAGAACCTGGCATGTGGAGAAGCTCTTTGCGCGGGAACACTGCTCCGCTTCCGGGGACCTAATCCGAATGGGCGAACTCAAATCGCGTCGGATCGATGGCTTGGCCTGGCGTCATGAACGCAGATTCTCGGTTCAATCATTCCTCTTGCTTACCGAGGGGAGATATACTACGATCGCTTGGTAACCGAGAGGAACACGCATGAGCAAACCTTTGGATCTTGTCCAGGGCACCTTGGATTTGCTGGTCCTCAAGATTCTCGCCCTGGAGCCCCTGCACGGCTGGGCTCTCAGCCAACGGCTGAAGCAGGTCTCTGGAGACGTGCTGCAGGTGAGCGACGGGTCGCTCTACCCGGCACTGCACAAGCTGGAACAGCAGGGTTGGATTCAGTCGGAGTGGAAATCCACCGAGAACAATCGCAGAGCGAAGTTTTACGCGCTTACACGGCTCGGGAGGCGACATCTCGAACGAGAAGCTGCGAACTGGGAGCGTGTCTCCACAGCCATTTCCGACGTGCTGCGGTTGACGGAGGTCTGAGGATGCGGCTTGAGAATTGGCTGTACACGATTCCCCTGAGGCTTCGTTTACTCTTTCGCCGTAACCGCATGGATGCGGATCTCAACGAAGAACTGCGCAATCATATCGACCGTCAGATCGAGGAGAATTTAGCGCGAGGAATGGGGAAAGAAGATGCTCGTCTCGCGGCGCTCCGGACGTTTGGAAACCTCGTCGCGCTTCGCGAGCAGACTCATGAAACCTGGGCATGGGCGCCGCTGGAGCAAATTTGGCAGAACTTTCGTTATGCCGTCCGCTCGGCGCGGCGTGCGCCCTTAATCTCGGCGGTGGCGATTCTGGCCCTAGCGCTCGGTATTGGTCTCAACACCGGTGTGTTCACGATGTTGAACGCAATGTTCCTCAGAGCTCCAACACTCATTGATCCCGCGAGTTTTGTCCAGCTTTGTCCCCGATACTCCGGCTGGTTCACGGGGGCGGATCAGAATTCTTCCTTCACGACGGAAGACTTCGACGCCATTCGAAGCAGTACCAACGCTCTGGAGGAGCGTGGCCGCACAGCAGCAGTATCACGCGTTTCTCGAACAGGGAAAGAAGAATATCTCATTGCTGCTTGCTACGTGCAATTACTTTCACGTACTCGGCATCGATCGCCCGCTGATAGGCAGATTCTTTGCCTCCGGAGAGTGCAAGCGCGGCGTGGGAGCGCAGGTGGCCGTGCTGGGCGAGCCATTGTGGAAGTATCAATTTGGCGCCGATCCGCGGATTATTGGCAAGACCATTCACCTCAGCGGCGTTCCCGTAACTGTAATCGGCGTTGCGCCTTCCGACGCCGCGAATTACCTTCTCGGTGGAGCCTTTGTTCCGTACACGCTAGAGCCACAACTTAATCACGCGGAAGATTTACTCAACAGCCCTGACAAGCCATGGCTATCCCTTACGGGGAGGTTGCGCCCTGGATTCACCAGAGATGATGCGCAGGCCGAGCTAACGACCATCATGAACCGACAGGACCGGGTATACGTCCAAAGGAAGGTTTCGGCTTTCAATCGGAAGACGTCTTTAACTATCACCAATGGTTCATTTGTTGAAAATCCCAACATTCGCAACTTGGTACTCGGGTTGATGTTACTGATGCTGGGGCCGCTGGCGCTCATTCTTCTGCTGGCATGCAGCAATGTAGCCACGCTTTTTCTTTCGCGCGCGCTTACGCGCAGGGGTGAATTCGCGATTCGGCTCGCGCTGGGTGTGAGCCGATCGCGGCTCGCTGGGATGCTGTTGATGGAGAGCTTGCTTACCGTTTGTATTGGTGGAATTTTCAGTATGGTGCTCGCCTATCGTGTTCCGCTGCTGATCATGAACACTATGGGGGCGGGTCAGGCAAATTTTGCTGTGCTCCTTCATCCCGACTGGCGCGTCTTCGGCTATCTTGCAATTCTCATGGCGACCGCGACCGTATTGTCATCGCTGATGCCGATTCGCGCCGCATGGAAACTCGACCTGCTTACGGCACTCAAGGGGCGCGAAGGCGCCGCCACAGTTCGTTCCCGAACCACCAGCGGTCTCATCGTTACGCAAATTGCTCTGGGCTTCGTACTGGTCTGCGCAGCGGTCATGTTCGGCCGGATGCCAGGTCTAATCAAAGGCATGAATCCGGGATTCGAAGTCCACCAGATGCTTGCCATACCGCTGGATGTGAATACGACCGGGAATAATCTGGCTAAGGTCCAGATTTTTTATCAGGCTATTGAAGCGAAGCTTCTTGCCACCCCCGGTGTGAAGTCCATTGCGTATGCCAGCCTTCAACCCTTCAGCCAGCCCCCTCCCGACGAGATCCGCCTGCCCCATCAGCCCAAGGGAGCAGGGCAGCCGGCCTCCGTCGATGATGTTTCGACCAGTTTCTTTTCCTCATTTGGTATCCGCGTGCTGAGAGGGCGGGTCTTTCTCTCCAGCGATGTAAGCTCCACGGGTGAAAGTCCTGTGGCAGTTGTTTCGCAGGCGTTCGCGAAACAGTTCTGGCCGGGAGGCAATCCGCTGGGCAAAGTGATCGTGATGCCCGATAATCGCCACCTGACCGTTGTTGGGGTGGTAGCCGATACTCGTTCGGAGCGATTCGGTGTTCTTGATGGACCGCGCCTCTACGCGCTCCGCGGTCCGTCCGAGCTTGGCGGCAATCTTTACGTGCGCTTCGTGGGAAACGCACGGCCTCTGGAAAATGCCGTGCGAGAGGCTGTCAAGAGTCTGGATCCGACGCAGACGGTCGCGTCCCAGACGATCTGGGAGTCGCTTGAGGATCAGGCGGAGGGCTTGACTGCGCTTGCGCACATCATTCTGGTCATGGCCTCGATAGCATTGTTGATGGCCGTCTCAGGTGTATACAGCGTCCTGTCGTTCGCGGTGAATCAGCGGACGCGCGAGTTTGGGATCAAAATGGTGCTGGGTGCGAGTCGGGGCGTCGTATTCCGATCGGTGCTTTTCCGGGCAGTCACAAACATTGCGATCGGATTGATGTGCGGGGTCGCGTTGGCGGAACCGGCGATGTTGCTGTTCAACCGAATGTTGGCCAAGTCCCCGTTTCCGATCCACCGGTTTGATTCAACAGTCTTCGGAGCGTCCGCAGTGCTGCTCGCGGCAGTTTCACTGATTGCCATGTACCTTCCGGCAATTCGCGCAATGCGCACCGACCCGATGCGCGTGTTGCGAACGGAATAAGTGGAAGCTGAAGACCAACGAGTACCGAATGATTTAGGGCTGAACGAAAACAATTAAGTCAGACCACGACGATGAGCCGCTGCGGGAGCTTCGGACGCAAGGTACCTTTATACCAAATCTCCAACGCTCTCATTGAGGGATGATCGGCGATGATATGTGGCCGGATGGCCCAGCTCCTGAACGGGCAAGTTGACGGGAAACGGGCATCTCTGACTTGTGCTCTGAGCAGCCGGCAAAGGCCTCAGCGTGACGTTAAGTACCGAAATGTCAGCTTGTCTGGAGGCTTTTCGGGTGAAGACCAGCGACATGACCGCTTGGACCGTCACTCATGAGAACGGAGCCGCATTCAACGTCGGCACCTTTCCAAGGCTAGCTGAATCTTCCGTCGGCCAGCTGGGTTGCTAGTCACGATCTCGATTCGGTCCGGGAGAAACTGAGGATTCTCCTCTAGCCAGCAAGCCACATCGTAGCCTGTTAGCTCCCGCCCCTCAACTCCGGAGAAGTCGCCGAGATCATGATCGAGATATAGGAGATCCCAGTGCTGTTCGCGCAGCGCCTTAATACCGTCCTTATATGTGCGAGCTACACGGTCCGCCGGAAGGTTGCGCTGGTCATCGATGAGCAATGTAGCCACTGAATTCTCTGCTTTGCTGTGAATCGAAGGTAAATCCCATCAAGCACCGATCCTACCCGATTTCCATTTGCAGCGTCACGAATACACAAGCTCTATTGGGAAGTCGGCTTGTCATCAGAAATCCCGCGGAGTTACGGCTCCAGACCATCAAGCAGAGTGGACGGAGGATCCGTGAGCGGCTCCAGCAAGTGCGGCCCGTTGCCCTGGAGTTTGGCCACGCGCCAGGCCTTCATGTCCTCAGCCGGCCAGGTCCGCACAAGATCGATGGGCAGATGCGAGGGCTCGCTTGGCGCCAGCCAGCGCCCGTAGTCCTTCGGTTCGATAATCAGCGGACATCGGTTGTGGAAGGGCTCAAGCAGTTCGCTGGGATCGGTGGTGATGATGCTGAAGCTCTCAAGAACCAGCTCATTGTTGTTTGCATCACGCCCCTTCCATCGGTCCCAGATGCCACCAAAGGCAAAGAGCCTGTCGTCGGGGAGCGACACGGCCCAGGGCTTGCTGATCTTCTTTTTCTCCTCGTCTTTTGTGAGTGGCTCCCACTCGTAGAAGAAGTTGGCCGGGATCAGGCAGCGGCGATGCTTCCAGGGCTCGCGCCACGCGCCGCTCGAATTGAGTTTGTCGGCGCGCGCATTGATGGAACTGAAGCCGGCCCTTGGCGTCTTCGACCAATAAGGCACCAGGCCCCATTTCATGAGCGCCAGCACGCGATCGCCCGTATCGTGGTCGAGCCGGACAACCGGCTGCATGCTCTCCGGTGCAATGTTGTACGAGGGCGTGAAGGCGATGTCGTTGATTTCGTAATACTCCTTGTTGAACACGTCGGTATTGCGGGTGCGAAACCACTCCGCGATCCGCTGCTTGTCAGCCCGGCGTCCGTATCGGCCACACATAGACTCAGTTTAGCGAAGCAACAAAAATAAGCGGCGAGTTTTCATGGATTTGGCCCTGGTTTGCACTCAAACATGTGCAAACAGACCTTGCAGGAGCTTTAGGAAAAAGGCGAATATAAGGCGAACATTCTCGCCATGTCCTCCGCCTCCGCAATCCGTCTCCAGATCGAAGCGGCGCTCGCGCACCGCATTCCTTCGGCCCTTACACCGGCTCCGCGCTCCCTCCGGCCCGTCGCGCCTACCGGAGTTGCGACGGTCGATGCGCTACTCGAAGGCGGATTTCCTATCGGCGCCATCACCGAGTTAGCCGGCCCGGAGTCGAGCGGCAGAACCTCGCTCACACTCTCGTTTCTGGCCCGCATCACGCGCGAGGGGAAGGTGGCCGCCTGGGTCGACGCCTCCGATGCGTTCGATCCCGAGTCGGCAGCGGCGGCAGGGGTCGATCTCGACCGGGTGCTGTGGGTGCGCTGCGGAGTGGTTTCCCCAAAGCCTCCTGCGCCGACCACATACCGGTTTGCATTGCCGGAGAAGTATCTGGTCCCACGGCCCGCGATGAAAGGCCTGCACGGCGGCGGGTGTGGCGGGCATCCGCGCGGCGAGGTGAAAGGTCTTGCCTCTGCGGTCAGCGGCCTGCTGCGGTCGGAAGTGATCGCGCCACGCTGTGCAGAAGCGCAGCCGAGAGTGAAGCGGGAGCGGGAAGTTTTCGATCCCATTGCACCGACGCCCACTCCAAGGCCGAGCCCGCGTACGCGACCAACCAGCCCTTGGGTCCGCATCGAGCAGGCTCTGCGCGTAACCGATCTCGTGCTGCAGGCCGGCGGATTCAGCGCCATCGTGCTCGACCTGGGCAGCACTGCGCCGGAATTTGCCTCGCGCATCCCGCTCGCAACCTGGTTCCGCTACCGCGCTGCGGCTGAACGCACGCAGGCCAGCCTGATCCTGCTCACGCAGCACGCCTGCGCCAAAAGCAGCGCTGAAGTTCTGCTGCGCTTTGCGCCGGCGGCCGAGCGGCGCGACGAGCCGACGATCTTTACCGGTATGAACTGCAGCGTCGAAGTCGAGCGCCGGCGCTTTGCTCCTTCTCCGGCCAACGTCGTTCCGATGCGCAAGCCACCACAGCGCGAGACCTGTGCTACGTGGCGCAGCCAATCGGTCTGGACAGGTGCGCGATGAACCCCGCCGCCGAACTCTACGCCTGCCTGCGTGCGCCCGAGTTTCCAGCGCAGACGTTGTTGCGTCTGCGGCCGCAGGCGAGCGATCAGGCCTGCGTGGTGATGGAAGGCGAGCCACCGTTCGAGCAAGTCTGTTCCTTGAATAGAAAGGCGCGTGCACTCGGCATCGAGCACGGCATGACGCAAGTGGAAGTCGACACCTTTCCGGGCGCCGCTGTCTTCAAACGTTCGCTCGCCGAGGAGGCTGCTGCCCGCGCAGCGCTAATCGAGTGCGCAAGCTGCTTCTCTCCGCGCGTGGAAGACCGGAGCGCTGGTGTAGAGCTTCTCCTGGTTATCGACATTGCAGGAACCGGCAAGCTCTTCGGCCCTCCGGAATCGCTGGCCGGCAATCTTCTGGCGCGTGTTCGCGCCCTGGGCGTTGTGGCATCGGCAGCCGTCAGCAGCAACTTTCATACGGCCGTTGCGCTGGCGAAGGGGCTGTCTGGGCAGGGGCAGATCCAAGTCGTACCCGCAGGCGAAGAAGCTCAGGCTCTGGCGCCTCTGCCGCTCAGCATCCTCGAACTCACGGCAGATTGGGCCGAAACATTTTCTCTCTGGGGGATTAGGACGCTGGGCATGCTGGCCGCGCTGCCAGAAGCCGAGCTCATTGCCCGCATGGGCCAGGCAGGCAGGCGTCTGCGTCAGATTGCACGCGGCGAACGGCCCCACCTCTTCACGCCGCTCGAACCGGACTTCTTTCTCGAAGAGCGCATCGATCTCGATTCGCCCGTCGAAGCGCTCGACGCCCTGCTCTTTGTCGCCAACCTGATGCTGGAGCAGCTCATCGTCCGTGCCACCGCGCGTGCCTTCGCGCTCGCTTCCGTCACGGTTACGCTGTCGCTCGAAGGCGGCGCCACACACACGCGCACCGTTCGCCCTGCGCTGCCCAGTACCGACCGGTCGCTCTTGCTTAAGCTGCTGCATCTCGATCTTGAAGCGCATCCTCCGCCGGCGCCGATTCTTGCCGTCGCGCTCACAGCAGAGCCGGGCAGCACCAGCAAAGTGCAGCTAGGCCTCTTCTCGCCGCAACTTCCGGAGCCTGCGCGGCTCGGCGTGACGCTGGCCCGCATCCGCGCTATCGTAGGCGAAGAAAATGCCGGCCGCCCGCAACTGCTCGACTCGCATGCCGCCGGCGCGTTTCGCATCGAGCCCTTCACCGTCCCCTCTGCGCGCCCTTCCGAACTTCCGTCCGCGCCTGCCCGCCCTGCCCTGCGCCGGCTGCGGCCGCCGGAGGCGGTCTTCGTTACGCTCGAGAGTGCGCGCCCGGCAGCAATCGTCTTCCGGCAGCGCCGCTATGTTGTCGAGCGCGCCTACGGCCCCTGGCAAGCCGATGGCGAGTGGTGGAGCTCGACGCTCTGGGGCTGCGAACAGTGGGACCTCGTTCTGCGCGCGCACGATGGTGCCACGCTCTGCTGCTGCCTGGTCCGCGACCTGTTTCGCAACCAGTGGCAAATGGCGGCGCTCTATGACTGACTACATTGAACTGCATGCCGCCAGCGCCTTCAGTTTTCTTGAAGCCGCCTCGCAGCCGGAGAGCCTGATCGAGCGCGCAGTGGAACTGGACATGCCCACGATCGCATTACTCGACCGCAATGGCGTCTACGGTGCCGCGCGCTTCCACACTGCCGCCAAACGCAACGGCATACGGGCGCACATCGGCGCGGAGATCGCTGTCTCCTCTTTCGGTCGGCGTCTGGCCCCGCCAGCGTGGCTGCCGAACCAGCACAAAGCAGAGCCCACGCGCATCCCGCTGCTCTGCTCGTCACGCGCCGGCTACCAGAATCTCTGCCAGCTCATCACACAGTTCAAGCTGTGCGAGACCACCAAAGGCGACGGCGCGGCTACCTTCGACGATCTGAGCCAGTTTGCACCCGGCCTCATCTGCCTTACTGGCGGGGACGAAGGTCCGCTGGCCGCAGCCCTTGCGCGCGGCGGCGAAGAGGAGGGCCGCGAAGCCGTTGAACAGCTCACCCGCATCTTCGGCCGCGAGAATGTCTATGTCGAACTGCAACGGCATCGCGAACGCGAAGAAGAGGGCCGCAACCAGGCCGCCCTCCGCATTGCGCGCTCACTCCGCCTGCCCGTCGTCGCCACCAACGGCGTCCGCTATGCAACGGCGTACGACCGCGAGATCCTTGACCTCTTCACTGCGATTCGCCATCATGTCGAACTCGACCAGGCCGGCCGTCTGCTTGCCGTGAACAACCATCGCCATCTCCGGGCGGCGCGCGAAATGGCCGCGCTCTTTCGCGATATTCCGGGCGCGGTCGAAAACACTACCGTATTGTCCTCGCGCCTCGGCTTCGAGCTCAGCGATCTCGGCTACGAGTTTCCCGGCTATCCCGTTCCTGATGGCGAAACCATGGACAGCTTTCTCGCCAAGCGCGTCGCCGAAGGCGTCGAGCGCCGCTACTGCCCGAAGAACGACCCCAACCTGCTGAAGCGCGCAAAGAAGCAGGTCGATCACGAACTCGCCCTGATCGCCAAACTTGGCTTCGCCGGTTACTTCCTCATCGTCTGGGACATCATCCGCTTCTGCAAACAGCACGACATCCTGGTGCAGGGGCGCGGCTCGGCCGCAAACTCCGCGGTCTGTTATTGCCTGGAAATCACCGCCATCGATCCGGTCGGCATGGAGCTGCTCTTCGAGCGATTTCTGTCGGAGAGCCGCAACGAATGGCCCGATATCGACCTCGATCTTCCGTCCGAAGACAAGCGCGAGCAGGCCATTCAGTATGTCTATCAACGCTATGGCGAACTCGGCGCCGCCATGACCGCCAACGTCATCACCTATCGCGGCAAGTCGGCGGCGCGCGAAACCGGCAAGGCGCTTGGCTTCGACCAGGACACTCTCGGCCGCCTTTCGAGCCTGGTGAGCCAGTGGGAGTGGCTCAGCTCCACCGATACCATGGCCCACTCCTTTCATCATGCAGGCTTCGACATCCGTCATCCGCGCATCGCCAAATATCTTGAACTCTCCATGCGTATCCAGGATCTGCCGCGTCATCTTGGCCAGCACTCCGGCGGCATGGTCATCTGCCAGGGGCAGCTTAATCACGTGGTCCCGCTTGAGCGCGCCTCCATGCCCGGTCGCACCGTCGTTCAGTGGGACAAGGAAGACTGTGCCGATCTCGGCATCATCAAGGTCGACCTGCTCGGCCTCGGCATGATGGCCGTGCTCAAGGACTGCATCGAGCTCATCCCCGCGCACTACGGTGTGCCCATCGACCTGGCGCAGTTGCCTGAAGACGATGTGGTCTACCGCACGCTGCAACAGGCCGACACCGTGGGCATGTTTCAGGTGGAAAGCCGTGCGCAGATGGCCTCGCTGCCACGCAACCATCCCGAGCGCTTCTACGATCTCGTCGTCCAGGTCGCCATCATTCGTCCCGGCCCCATCGTCGGCCAGATGATGCATCCCTACATGCGCCGACGCCAGAAGCGCGAGCCGGTCACCTATCCACATCCCTCGCTCGAGCCCGTCCTCAAGCGCACGCTTGGCGTTCCGCTTTTTCAGGAACAGCTTCTGCGCATCGCCATGACCGTCGCCGACTTTACCGGCGCCGCGGCCGACGAACTCCGCCGCGCCGTTGGCATGCGCCGCTCCTGGGAGCGCATGAAGAACCTCGAAGGCAAGCTCCGCGCCGGCATGACCCGCAAGGGTATCGATATGCAAACGCAAGACAAGATCGTGCAGCACATCAGCTCGTTTGCACTCTACGGATTTCCCGAGTCACACGCCGCCAGCTTCGCGCTCATCGCCTATGCCTCGGCCTACTTCAAGGTCCACTATCTGGCCGCCTTCACCTGCGCCATCCTCAACAACCAGCCTATGGGCTTCTACTCGCCCGCAGTGCTCATCAAAGACGCACAGCGTCACGGCTTGCGCATCAAGCCCATTGACGTGCAGTCGTCCCACTGGCCCTGCACCGTTGAACACGAAGAGGACGGCTCGCTCTCGCTCCGCATCGGTCTCGGCTATGCAAAGGGATTCGCGCGTCAGCAGGCCGAAGCGATCGTCGCCGCGCGCTTGAGCGACGCCCCGTTCACCTCCGCCGACGACCTTGCCCAGCGCGTTCCCACGCTCACCCGCAGCCATCTGGCCCGCCTGGCGCAGATTGGCGCATTGAATCAGCTCGAAGGCATTCGCCATCGCCGCGATGCGCTCTGGCAGATCGAGCGCGCCGGCAAGCCCGAAGGGTCACTGCTGCGTCATGCCGCGGCATCGCTGCGTGAGGGTTCGCTTGCCCTCCCGCTCGAGCAGATGAACGTCGAGGAGCGTCTGGTCGCCGATTACGCAGGCACAGGCCTCACCGTCGGCAAACACCCCATGTTTTACCGCCGCGCCGAGCTGCGCCGCGCAAACATCCTCTCTGCCGCCGAACTCCGTTTATGCCGCGACGGCGAGCATGTCTGCGCCGCCGGATGCGTCATCGCGCGCCAGCGCCCCGGCACCGCCAAGGGCTTCATCTTCATCTCCATGGAAGACGAAACCGGCATCGCCAACGTGATCGTCACACCCGACGTCTACGAGCGCAACCGCCTCACCGTTACCCGTGGCAAGTTTCTGCTCGTCGAAGGTGCGCTGCAAAATCAGGACGGTGTGATTCACATTAAAGCCGCGCGCCTGTCGCAACTCGCCCACCGTGCCCTCGACCTGCGCTCACACGATTTTCATTGAAGGGATCAATCAAGGCTATTCCGCTTACCGGGAGTAATATCCCCCTAATGTAAGCACTTGCGTCACCCATACCACCAACTGCGAGGGACTATCAATTTTGCACACAGGTATGGGAATCAAACAGTCACGTGCACCTTCTTCGTGCCGGACGGCGATCACTGCCAGGAAGATCTCGGCAATCTTCGTCGCGATCTTCCGATTGCGAGCCTTCTCTGAAGAGGCCGTGAATTGCGATTTAAACGTCACTGGCGGTCGACCTCTGAATCGAGTCTAGCGAAGTTGTGCCCACAATCGTTAAGGCCGGGAACGCAATTCTATTCTGAGTGAGCCTCGGCTGGCCAAGGAGTCCCAATCCACTTCACGACCCTTCCGATCATGGACAGATCGCTCTTAGGGCGCAGAACGATCACAGGATCATCAGCCGATGCATGCTGCGACATCAGCAAATAGACATTTGCATCCTTGCGTAACCATTTGACTGCGACCCCATCGTTGTGACGAACAGCGACCATGGAGCCGACCAAATCTCTTGGATGCTTGTGCAGAGTGTCAATAATCACGATGCTCTGATCATTAATGATCGGTTCCATCGAGCTACCGGAAACCGTGACGGCGCACAACTCGCTCTCGTTTTTGAACCAATGCGCTGGCAGAGTGAGGAATTCCGCGATGAACTGTTGATCGGTCCCCATCGGAGTCCCTGCAAGGGCAGCATCCCGCAGAAACGGTATCTTCCTTGTCTCTTCTTCAATCGGCTCCCTCTTCCTCATGAAGCCAGGTACAGGAGAGACATTTAACCCCTCTGTGCGCTGAAACCACTTTTCGCCACCAGGGTACGGTGGCGGCAATCCGGAGAGGTCGCGGAAATAGCCACGGTAGGATTCTCCGGCAAGCATTGCCAGCCGTGCATATGCACTTGGCGTGGGTTGGTCGATGCCACTCTCCCACCGCGAAACGGTTACCTGGCTCACACTGCATAGGCGTGCAAACTCGACCTGGGTTCGCGCGCCTCGGAGCACCCGAATCTTGACTGCCCATTCCGGCTTCTGCCGGGAGGTAACAAACTCCGCTGATTTGCTTCTTGACATGCTGTCCTTTGTCACGTATAAACGTAACACTCAACGTATATACGCGTCTATACGTTGAGTGGCTTCACCTATAACGAACGTAACACCAGTGACGTTCGAATGGAAAATGCACAGGGGCATTGAGCAAGGTGGCCTGCTTGGGGCCCTCGAAAGGGCTGAGCAATGAGACCCAATAAGGTAACAGTTTCTAGCCGAGTCGCTGAAGCTAGCAGCAATTCGCCAAACGACTACATGTCGATCGCGGCACGAATTGAAGCCTGTGACCATCCCCTTGAGGCATGGGAACTTTCCGAGATTATTGGGGCTGCAAAATCAACAATTTACGACGCGGCACGAGCGTGCCCCCCTCGGATTCCGCACATTCGCTGGGGCACCATGATCCGTTTTGACCCGTCCGCTACGGCCCAGTGGTACCGCAAATTGTACTGCGGGTGTGAGGGACTGCGCGGCCCGGTCGGGGGCGCCGGCGGAAAAGAGGCCGCCCGCACAGGCCGGTAGATGTTCCGGCCGGCGCGGCCGGAGTGAAACAGGGCCTACGGATTGGAGGCCTGCATTGGGGACACACAGAGAAAGGTTATCGGCTGCCATGTACCCGCCAGCTTCCAGAGCCTCCACTATCACTTGGGCGCCAGGCGCTCATATAGGAGATCACGATGGGCCAGTCATTCAGGGACCTTATCGTCTGGCAGAGAGCGATTGCGTTGACGCTCGCCATCTACAAGCTTACCGAGTCCTTCCCGCCGTCGGAGCGCTATGGGCTCACCGACCAGCTTCGCCGTGCAGCGGTGTCGGTTGCCAGCAATATCGCGGAGGGCTATGGCCGGTCGACTCGGGGCGAGTACCTGCAATTTCTCGGGCATGCCCGCGGATCAAACTGCGAGGTGGAAACACAGTTGGTGATCGTCGCGGCGCTGGGATTCGGGATGGAGTCGAACCGCGCGACCGCGGAGAAGCTGTGTGCAGACGTGAGCCGCCTGCTCCGCGGCCTGATTCAATCGCTGCGTCCCAGTCCCTCCGGTTCCTAGTCCCATTGTCGCTTTTCCATGCAGCGTGTTGGGTCTCTACGCCTATTCCGATTTATCAAACATCATCCACACAGCTCGTCATTCCTCTCCCTTCGTCCCTCTGTCCCTTCGTCCCTTCATCTTTGATGACTCTTGATTTAGGAGGATTTACCCGTGGAACCCCTGCTGTTTGAACCGTTCTTGATTCGGCCTCATTCCCTTTACACCCTCGACGACGCCGTTACCTCGATGTTCGCCGACATGGCCGCCAACCCGGCGAAGTTTGGCACTGAGCAACAACTGCGCAACACCCGCTACTTGGTTCGCTGGGCCACCGATGCTCTCTGCGAGGTTCTCGCCAAGGCTCGTACCAAAATCAAGCTCGAAGACATTCTCGATCGCGACGAGGTCCTGATCCGCCACGCCCTCGATGAGGGAACCGATCGCAAACACGCCAGCGTGTACGCGACTGGCTGCCGGAAAATTATCGAGTACGTACGGAGCCGCGGCTGGAGTTGTGACGCCGTCGTACGCATGGTCGCCTGGGAACCTGTCGAGCAGGCACTCACAAACACCGGCGCCATCCAATTGGTGAAGTTTCTGATCGCCGCCGGCAAGACTCCGGCTGAAACGACGGAAGAAGACCTTCAATCCTGGCATGCGCACGCGACGAAAGATGCCGTGGCGCAAGGAGGCATGTTCCCGGCGACGGCGGACCGCATCCTTGCGCGCTTCCGCGGCAGGATTCGTCTCGCTAAGTTAGAGCATCTCTTTCCGCTGCTAGACCTGAAATCGAAGAAGCCAACCAGCTATCGCAAGAAGAAGGGCTGGGCGGCGGCAATCCGTGCAGAGATCAAGAACTTGGTGGAGACTCGGGCTCCGATTTACTTGCCCGGCAGAGATGCTCGCAAAGCCTGGCGCCCCGCCTCGATCACAAACGCAGTCGACAGCATCTCCGCGATCTATGGCTGTCTGGAAGATCAACTGGGACGGGGACCGTTCGACTGTCTCGCGGAGATGTTAACAACCACAAACCTGTGCGATTCGATCGACTGGCTGAGGCAGCGCGGCCTGCTGCGTCAAGGTATTCATCGCATCCTTGACTCGATACTGGCTCTTGCCAACCAGTTTCCAAACCTGGACTGCGGTGAGGTTCGCAAGCACATCAAGCAGGTTCCTAGTGAGCCGAATCATCGGATGTGGTCGCGGAAGGAGGAGAGATCGTTGGCCTATGACGCGTTGTCTGAAATTCCCGGTGAACTTCAGAAACTCATCGACGCCGGCGGGCTTAGCGAATTCGAAGTCGCATGGCTTCTGCACGATAAGGCCCTGATTTCCGTCCTGCTTGAGTTCCTTTTCCGCCAGCGCACCATCCGCGAATGCGAGGGGCCGGATGCCGCTGTCCCAAACCTCGTCTTGCGCAAACTCAACCCGAGAGATATGCACGATCTCATAATCCCGGATTGCGTTCAAGCAGCCTACGATGCCGATCACCCCTCGCACGCGCGCAAGTTCCTGATGTTCGATCTTCCGGAGGACAAGATCAAGGTACAACGCGCTCAGAAGGAGGTGCTTACGCTCAAAACGGCCGAGACTCTCAACGCCTATCTGAATGTTCGTGCGCTTCTCAAAGAGCAGTCCGAGAAGAAACACGAGAAGTGGGAGAAGAAGTTCGGCACCCCAAAGACCGGCCCGCTCACTACCCTGTTCATGAACCGGCACGCTCGCCCGCTAACTGAACATAGCCTGCGTGCCCTAGTGCGGCGCCTCTCACGGAACTACGCCGGCAAGGCTGTGCCCCCGCACCTCTGGAGAGACATTTACTCAACGCACTTCCGTCAATTGCTCGCGATCGGTGTTGAAAACGACCCGGGCAAGCTGTCGAAGCGGTTAGCGCACATCGACCAGCAAACAACCGATAAGTACAGCCACCTGGACAAAGCCCTTGCCGCCATCGCCATGCGCAACCAGCAGTATCGTGCCTCCCTACAAACCCAAAGAAAGGAAACCTCAGAGCAGCTCGCCCGTCTGGACCCCCAGCGGGAGCGGGCTGCCTGAGCTAGGACACATTATGGAAAGTGCGAAGTTCAAATTAGCTCGTCAGAGCGCCGGCTACCGGATCGACCCGACGGCGCTCATCTACCTCTTCGACTTGATAGTGGCTATTGAGTTGGTGATGACCACAACAGCCGGCCTCGCGAAGGAGAATGTTACGAAATGGATAAAGCTCCTGCGTCTGTCCGTGACGGCGATCTGTGCTTCTCTGGGCGACAACATAAGCCCGAAGAATCTCCTCATTCAGGATCTCATCGACCGCCGCTCGGAGATCGCCGGCAAGCTGAGCGAGACCCACTCGGCCGGGGAGGTCACGCACCACAGCAACCATCTTTGGTTGCTGTTTGCGTACGCGCGAGGCATGGGGGTCAAGCACAGACTCTTCGACGTTCAGCAGGAGTGGGAGCAGCTTCTTCCATTCTTCGGAAAGGACCGTGCTGCGCAGATGGTCATTACCTTTCTGATCGACAGCCTGATCCGTCCCGAGGACGTCGCCCAGCAGCATCTCGATGATTTCTACGCCAAGCGCAGGAAGGATTACTACTCCATCCCCTCGACGAATCAAGCTATCGCATATTTTAAGTTGAGGATTCGCGAAGAGCCAGTGCTGCAGGAGAAATTTCCTCTGCTCGACGTGAGTTCGGCAGAGCAAGTTCCGTGCAGGCTGGCGCAGAAAAGCATGGACCTCAGCCTGAAGACGGAATTCGAATTGGTAAAAGCGTGGCTTGCCGAAGAGATTGCCCCCGAAATTTTTCGGATGAGCGACAGCACCCGGCAAGGGTTCCTTATGCTGCTGGAAATCCTTTGCGGCTTTGCCAACTGGCTGCCGCACGTGGGCATGATCGCGAGTTTATCCGATTGTTTGAACCGTCCAGTAATCACCGTGTATGCACGCTGGCTGTATCAAACAAAAAGGGCGAATCAGACAACAATCAAGACTCGCATCTATAGCCTCCATGCGTTTTTGACAAAGTACCCACCCTTTGCCAATCAGGACTGGAGTTGGATGAGCACTAAGTTCTTTTCAGGCCAGGAGCCCGCTGCAGCATCCGCTCTGCTAGCAGAGTTCCCCGAAGAGCCGGAGAGCGAGATTGATGCGCGGCGCCAGGATCGGGCATTTGACTACGACTATTACGCGATCGATCGTCTGCCCGAAATGATGCGGGAAAGGAGGGAATCTGATAGCAGTCGCTGTGATGAGGAGATCGGCTGGATGCTGCACGACGAATTCCTCATGCAATGGCTCAAAGCTTATCCCGTCCCACCCCGGTGCATGTACGAATGCCGGATCGATGGAGATAATCCGAATCTGTTTGAGGCGTCGAAATATCCCAACCTTGTGCCCGAGTCTCTTAAGCTCATCTTCTACAGTTTGCGGCGCGAAGAGTCTGTAATCCCTTGATTTTATTAGAGGGGGTAGGCGAATCGATGAAAACCTAGTGTCACGTAATATCCCTTAGAATCGTAATATTATTTTATTCAGTGCGATATTATT
>DATKWA010000110.1:0-93858 GCA_035529815.1 Occallatibacter sp.
CTCGCCATGGAGGGCGTCTTCAGCTTCTTCCTGGAGTCGGCCTTCCTCGGCCTCTTCCTCTACGGCGAAAAACGCATCTCCAAGTGGATGCATTGGTTCTCCGCGGTCATGGTCTGGCTTGGCTCCTGGATCTCCGGCTTCTTCATCATCGTCACCGACGCATGGATGCAGCATCCCGTCGCCTATGGCCGCCTGCCCAACGGCCAGTTTGAGGTGCTCAGCTTCTGGCAGCTTCTCCTCAACCCCTGGGCCCTGCTCCAGTACGCCCACAACATGACCGGCGCGGTCGTCACCGGCTCCTTCGTCATGGCCGCCGTCGGCGCTTTTTATCTTTTGGACAACCGGAACAAGAACTACGGCCGCATCTTCCTCCGGGTCGGCGTCATCGCCGGACTCATCAGCTCCACCCTCATCATCTTTCCCACCGGCGACCTCCACGGCAAATACGTTGCCCGCAATCAGCCCGCCGCCATGGCCGCCATGGAGGGCCTCTTCCACACTGAAACCGGCGCGGGCATCGTCCTCATGGGCCAGCCCAACGAGGAAACCCAGCAGATCGACAACCCCATCGTCGTCAACAACGTCCTCAGCTTCCTCATCTACGGCACCACTAAAGCGGAAGTGAAGGGCCTCGACCAGTTTCCCCAGGACCAGTGGCCCACCGCCCTGCCCTTGCTCTTCTACGCCTACCACATCATGGCTGGCCTCGGAACCTGGTTCGTCCTTCTCATGCTGGTCTCCGCATTCCTGCTGTGGCGCGGCCGTCTCGCCACCACCCGCATCGTCCTCTGGGCGCTGTTGCTCAGTTTTCCGCTGCCCTACATCGCCAACACCGCCGGCTGGATGACTGCCGAGCTGGGCCGGCAGCCTTGGTTGATCTATGGCCTGATGCGCACCAGTGATGGCTACTCGAACACTGTTTCAGCCGGCAACGGACTCTTCACGCTGCTTGGCTTCATGGGGCTTTATGCGCTCCTGGGCTTGCTTTTTACCGTACTGATCTACCGCGAAATCGAACACGGTCCGGAACCGAAGGTTGTCGAAGCGATCCCGGCGGATTGACGTTCACAACAAGGGAATGCAATTCCTGGATTTTGAAATGTCGGGGAATTGAAATGTCGAAGGCCGAAGAAGAAGGAGCCTGAAGATGATGGGATTTATCTGGTTCTGGCTGGTTGCCGTAATGATTGTGGGTTACGTCGTGCTCGACGGCTTCGACCTCGGCGTCGGTGTGCTGCACCTGTTTCTCACGCGAACTGAAGCTGAGCGCAAAGCTACGCTGGCCAGCATCGGGCCCGTGTGGGACGGCAATGAAGTCTGGCTGCTTGCCGGCGGCGGCACCCTCTACTTCGCGTTCCCACTGCTCTACGCCTCGGCCTTCAGCGGTTTTTATCTTCCGCTCATGATCGTGCTCTGGCTGCTGATTCTGCGCGGCATCAGCCTTGAGCTCCGCAATCACATTGAAGTTGGCGTGTGGCGCTCGCTGCTCGACGGAGTATTCGGGTTCGCGAGCACGCTGCTCATTATCTTCTTCGGCGCCGCCCTGGCCAACGTAATCCGCGGCGTGCCCTTGCAACCCGATGGCTATTTCTTTCTGCCCTTGTGGACCAACTGGCTGCCCGGCCCTCATCCAGGCATCCTGGATTGGTATACGGTGATCGGCGGTCTGGTGGCTCTGGCGGCGCTTACCATGCATGGGGCGCTGTGGCTCACCATCAAGACATCGAGCCAACTGGGAGGCCGCGCCCATCGCATCGTCGCTCCGCTGTGGATCCTCGTGTCCGCTCTCACCGTGGTCAGCCTCATCGCCACCATCATCGTGCGCCCTGAGACTCTGAACAACTATTTCAACTATCCGTTTACGTTTGTCATTCCTGTGGGAGTGGTTGCTTCGCTGGTCGGCGTCCTGTTCCTCAACAGCAAAGAGCAGCCACTCAAGGCATTCCTCTGCTCATGCCTGTATCTGTTCTTCATGCTGGCCGGGGCCTGTTGGGGACTCTATCCAACCCTGCTTCCGGCAACGACAGGAGCGGCGAACGACATCACGCTCACCCGCGCGATCTCCGGTCCCCACACCCTCGCCGTCGGCCTGGTCTGGTGGATCTTCGGCATGGCGATGGCTGTCGGATACGTAGTCTTCGTCTACACCAAATTCCGCGGCAAGGTGGATTTGATGCCGGGCAGGCACTGAGTCCGGAATCACATTGTGCCCGCCGTAACTGAATCCTGAATGCTCCGCAACCTCAGAAACAGATCCTGCAGTTGTTGCGCTACCGCGGGATCCCCCTTTGCCAGGCCGGCGATGATTGTGTCCCGCCCGTCGAGGATCTGCTCCAATTGCTGCTTCACGTTCTGGTCGGAAGCCTGATCGGCATACTTGCGCAGGCCGGTGAACAAGCTGGAGGCATTTGTCGATGCGATGGAGTAGTTCTGCTTCACCGCTTCCACATACACCGAGCCGCATCGTGCCGCGAAGGAGCTGATCGCAAGCTGGTCTTGCGTCTTCCCTAACGCGCTCTGCAGGCTTTTGTTGTTTTCGGTCAGGGTGGCCGCTTTCCGGTATTGCGGGAAAAACCCCAGCGCAAGCCCGACGATGAGGGCGACGAGCACACTAATGAAAAGTGCTTTTGCGGAGACTTTCATTGCATTCCTTCCTTTACTCGCGGGAAAAACAAGCCAGGCCCGAATGAAGAAATACATCGGGCCCGGCATGATCTGCTTTTTGAGTTATCCCTGTATTCAGTCAATGCTCCGATTGCCGGGCCAGGCGAATATGCGAATCACTGGGGGCCGCGGCGCTGACCAGGGCCGCCCCTGTCCCAGTCGTCGCGGTCGCCAATGACCGCGATCGAAGAAATGCGGTCGTTCCAGCTCCGGTAAGGGTCGTTGGCAAGTCTGAAGTGCAGCAAATTGCCCACGTTCCCATCGATGCGCACACTGACGCCGCGGAAGTTGTCGTCGTTGAAGATGCGCACGCGCGCGCCGTGAAATACGCGGATGGAAGAGATCTGATCGTTGAATCCAGGCGGCACAGAAGGCCAGCGCTCGCCCTCGTTCATGCAGAAATAGTTGCCTCTGAAATTCGAATGCATGTAGAAACATGCCCCGGTCTTAGGTGGACGCGGCTTGCGCCATTGCCGCTGGGCAAGTGCCGGTAGAGCCGTGAAGCTCAGCAAAAGAAAGGCAGTCAGTGCAAATCGCAGTCGCATGTTTCCTCCTTTTCACCGGAATCTCCTTATCCAGGAACGGTTCACCCGAATCTTAGCACTCCTGAGAGGCGAAGAGTCTCCGGTTTGCAGGCGGCTTACAGCGATACCAGTGTCCCCGTTTGCGAAGTGTCGCGGAAGGCTTCCGCCTGGTGCTCCAGTTGCGGATCCCAGTTTTTGGGCTGGTAGATGCAGCAGGGCTCCTGCGCCAGCGGGTCGCCGGTGACGGCGTAAGCACGCGCGCGCGAGCCGCCGCAAATCTCCTTGTACTCGCAAGCTCCGCACTTACCTTCCAGCTTGCTGGTGTCGCGCAAAGACTTGAAAATGGGCGCGTTCCTGTAAATCTCAGCCAGCGGCGTCTCGCGCACATTGCCGGCGTGGATGGGCAGAAATCCGCTCGGATAAACGTTGCCAACGTGCGAGATGAACATGAAGCCTTTGCCGTCGTTCACGCGGCGGGTCGCCCAGCTCGCTGTCCGTGTCTTCGCGTCTGCCGTGGGCGCGCCCGGCTCATACTTGTGCCCAGCCATGCCGCCGGGATGCCCGTGTCCATGACCGATCTTGCGTTCTTCCAAATTGTGCTGCAGCAGGTAGCGCCGGTAGTGCATCGCCTCGGTGGTCTTGATCTGAAAGCTGACCCGGTGCGACAACTCGTAAATCTTGCCGAAGACCTGCTCGAACTCCTCGCCCGAGAGCAGATCGTTCAGCTGGCCGCGGCCCACCGGGACCAGGAAGAACACATTCCACATGACGATGGCGAGCTTCTCGAACAGGTTGCACAGACTGTCAAGGTCGTGAGCGTTGTGGCGGCTGATGGTGGTGTGTACCTGGATCGGAATTCCCGCTTCGTTGGCCCATTCGATTGCCTGAATCGTGCGCGCCCAGGCACCGGGAAGACCGCGGAAGGCGTCGTGAATCTCCGGAGTCGAGCCGTCGAGCGAAATCCCCAGCCGGACCAGCCCGGCCTCTTTCAATTTGAAAATTGCCTCGCGCGTCAGCAGCGGCGTGGCGCTCGGCGTGAGCGCGACTTGCACTCCCTTATCGGCGGCATACCGGATCAGCTCGAAGACATCCTGCCGCTTCATCGGATCGCCGCCGGTGAAGACAAAGATGGGAATGTGCATCTCCGCAATCTGGTCGATCAGCGCCTTGCCCTCGGCATTTGTCAGCTCATCGGGATGAGCGATCGGCTGGGCGGCGGCGCGGCAGTGTTTACAGGCCAGGTCGCAGGACTGCGTAACTTCCCAGATAGCAAGGAACGGAGTTTCGTCGAAGTTCAGCCCGCCGCGGGCGGGAATGTTATGCATCGGTTGCATGAGGCCTCCTGCGGAATCAAGGCTGGCTGGAGGGGGAAATTAAGTCCTCAAGCCGGGGGATGGAGCGGCTCACTTTCCTGATATTACCTGAACATCGCCAAAGAATTCTGGCGGTGCGCAAAAAGAGGAAAGCCCATCGAAATCGATCAAAAACCGCTTCAGGGCGCCACGATTCCTAACTAGAAGAACAGCATTTGTGCGCATTGGGCTGTGATTAAGATCACGTAACGTCGCTCGTCACTCTGTGTCCGGATGCACACGCCTCCGCGCAGCGGCCAAGTCAACGGCAAAAGGCACGCACGGAGGCCGCTTTCGGTTGACAATTACCCCTGATCGGGGGTCTAAGTAGATGTAGCGAGACTGTTGCTGCGGCGGGAGCGCCGGCTCCCAGTAAAGTGAGCCAACTCACTTTCCTTTGTGCGGCACGGCACTGCAACCTCACCCCGCCAACTGGCATAATTCGAACGCATCATCAGGAGGTTCCCATGGCAAACACTATGAAGCCAGGCTGGAGCAAACCCTCCACCATCCTCTTCGCTTCCGAGATTCCCACCAACCAGATGGCCTTTGCGTTCGCGATCGCGCAGGCCAAGGAATTTGGCGCGAACCTCATTCTCTTCCACGCCTATGACACGCTCGTGGTGGTGGCAGCATCGGAGACCTCCAGTGTCCGCTATTACGACTACGCAGCCGCCGCGCGCGCTGAGAACGCTCAACTTGAGCCGATGGCCGAGCAGGTTCGCAAAGCCGGCGTTCAATGTGAAGTCGTGGTCCGGCCGGGGTTGGCTGCAGACCAGATCCTTGCCTTTACCCGCGAACGCGAGGTCGACCGAATCATCATGGGCACGCACTCACCGGGGCCTGTCGGCAAGCTGCTGGTGGGGTCCGTGGCCGAGGCTGTGCTGCGCAGCGCCAGCGTGCCGGTTTTTACCGTTGGCCCCGACACAGTAGACGGAAGCTATCGCAACTTTGCCACCCGCGCGGTTCTGTGCGCTATCAGTCTGCACGAGGCCAGCAGCGTTGTGGCCGTCTTTGCCGCCGAAATCGCGGCTCAGCACAATGCCCGCCTGATCCTGCAGCATGTGATCCAGCCGCAGGAGCGCGCGGAGATTCTGGCCGGCCGCTCGCTGGACCAGCTTGAAAAGGATCTGACGCTGCTGGTGCCGCCCAGTCTGCAGCAGAAGGTCGCGATTCAGACCATTGTGGTGCCCGGCGATCCTACCGAGGAGTTGCTCTTCCAGAGCAACGCTCAGCAGGCCGACCTTATTGTGCTGGGCGCGCAGGGCGCGTCTGCCTTTGCCGCCATTACCCGCCACGGCATCGTCTACAAGGTGCTGGCGCACTCCCACTGCCCTGTGATCACCCTGTCGCCGGCGGTACTGGCCGAGCATGGGGTTACGTCTGAAACCACTCAAACGGCCAAAGCCTTCATAGCCGGGGGTGTGTTCTAGGAGTGCAGCAATTGATTGCAGGTGTCCGCTTCGGTTGCGTCGCGGCTGAAGCCGGACACCTGCAAGCGAATCCTATGTGGAACCCAACCATCGCTGAATGTGAGATCCTGAGCAGATGGAACGCAGGGCTTAGGCCTGCCTGTGTGATTGCGCGCTTTGGCCGCGCAGGTTGATCTCCGAAAGGTTTCGGCATCGACCAATTTCTGCTTTCCGGCAATGAGAGCTTCGCTTTTCTTTGCCGGGAGGCTTTCCTGCAACAAGAAGAGATCCCCATCCCGCGGGCGTTTTTCCGCGGCATCTCAATATGAGGTTTACAGAATGAAGCTGACTGGTGTGATTTTGCTGATTGTTGGAGTGATTGCGCTCGTCTACGGCGGAATCCGTTACACAACGCACAAACGGGAAGTGGATATGGGTCCGATCCAGATAAATAAGACAGAACACCACACGATTCCGATGCCTCCGCTTTTGGGGGCGGTATGCATCGTGGCAGGAGGCGCATTAGTCTTTGCCGGAGGCCGTGCCAAACGCTAAGTCACATCGATCCAAATCATTGCTGAGCACTCGTTGTTCCTATCAAGGCAGCATCAATGCTTGGCCTTGCGGCTTTTGAAGGCTCGAGTGCGGTTAGTCTCACCTTGCCATAGCAATTTCTATGGGGTATAGATAATGACAGGGTTGCTTGATGTTTAGCGCTGCCCAAAGTGAGGTGCGTCTTCCGCAGGGACTCCGGTTCACTGACGTTCGACGTTCCGCCATCGGAGACTTCGCGTTGGCGCGCTGTGGCTCGTGTGCTTCGAAGTCCCGTGGACGCCCTTAGCTGCGCCCTCCTTCCTGCCTCCTGCTCTCTCTGCGGCTCCCCTCTGCCGCAGCTTTCCTCTGTGCCAATCTGTGCTGCCTGCTGGGCTGAGTTTCCTGTCCACGACGGACCCGTGTGTTCGCGTTGCGGCGACACGGTCAACGAGGCGCAACTGGCAATGGGTACGGCAACTTCAGCGTTGTGCAGGGCATGCCGCCTGGCTCCGCCGCCCTTCGAGCGGGCCGTCGCCTTCGCGCCCTACCAGGGCCGCATGAAGCAGGCAATTCACGCCCTTAAATACGACCGGCTCCATCCGGCGGCCCGTACGCTGGGCCGGATGCTTGCGGAGGCTATCGCCCAGTTGGCAGCCGAGGCGCCCGGCGAAATGCTGGTGATTCCAGTGCCGCTGCATCGCTCAAAGTACGCACAACGCGGCTTCAATCAGGCCCGTTCGCTGGCCGTCCATGCGCTCGAACACCTTGCCAGAAGTCATCCCCAGTGGCGTCTCACGCTGGCCTCCAGCACACTGATGCGGCTGCGCGCCACTGATAGCCAGGCTGGCCTCACACCGCACATGAGGCGCATGAATGTGCGCGGCGCATTTTCCGTCTCCGATCCGGCAGCAGTTCGGTCCAGGCATGTGCTGGTCATCGACGACATTCTGACCACCGGCGCAACCGCTCGCGCCGCGGCCCAGGCGCTGCTGAAGGCCGGAGCTGCATCGGTATGGGTGGCCACGCTGGCCAGAGCGCGCCGCGTCAACGAATTTGGCCGCAAAACTGGACGCGGTGCTTCGTTTGACGACTCAGAAGACGTTGAACTACTGACCGACGATTCGCAGGCAGCAATTTTTGAGGGAGTAAGCAGGTTTTCATCGCACGACCAACGATCCTTTTGACGAGGGGTAAAGAGATGTCGCTGGGAAAAGCTATGATTCATGCGCGCAAGCAAAAATCAATCGCCAGGGCCGCGGCTTTGGCTGGTGAGCATTCCGCCGCTCATTACACCATCCAGACCACGCACCTGCTGCAGATGCCGGTGCTGGTGCTCAACGCTTCCTATGAGCCCATCAACATTTGCGGCGCCCGGCGCGCCCTGGTGCTGGTGCTCAAGGGCATTGCGCGCACAGAGGAAGAGCATGGGCTTACCCTTCACGCCCAGCGCAGCCGCATCGCCATGCCGTCGGTCATCCGTCTGCTTGAGTACCGCCGCATTCCCCACCAGACACGCGCCCTGTCGCGCAAGAACATTCTGCTGCGCGATCGCAACACCTGCCAATACTGCGCAACCGTGTTGCCCGCCAGCGAACTGACGCTCGATCACGTCATTCCCCGCTCCCGAGGCGGCAACTCAACGTGGGAAAATCTCGTTGCATGCTGCCACGCCTGCAACCGCCGCAAGGGCAACCGCATGTTGCATGAGCTGGACGACATGATTCTGCTGCGCGAACCACGCCCCTTCTCGCTCCACACCAGCCGCCAGATCATGCGCATGCTGGGCCGCGGCGACGACCGCTGGCGCAAGTACCTCTTCTATTGATCCCAGTTCGCTGCTTTACCGATACGTCTTGTCGTCGATGCGGCTTAAATCGGTTTCGTTCATCACGCCTATCGTGATAATGGCGAACGTAAACACCGTCGTGCCCGGTTCCAGATGCCCGGCGATCGCCTTGTCCGGAAGTCCCAGCGTCATGTGAGCGTGAATCCTGCCGTTGATGACGTATCCATTCATGCTCACCAGGTCCGCAGGTTGCGTGGGATTCTTTTCAAACGTATCGTGCGAAGGCATGGTCCGGTTGCTCACCTGGTGCATCTGGTAGCCGCGCACTGAACCCGCTCCGCTCAGAATCACGCCATTCTGAATGTGCTCCTGCTTCACCATCTTTTCGAGCCCCGCCAGCAAGTCCGTCTTGTATTTGAAGCGCAGAATCACAATGCGATCGAAGTGTCCCGTGATGGCGTAGACATCCGGAACCGCGCTCGAGTTTGCCTTGGCATCGTCGGCTGGATTCTTCGACGGGTTCACTTCAGTCCGGCGCGTTTCCTGCGCGCGGAGCAGCCCCGCCGCCATCAAGGCAAGAAGGACGATTGAAAACGAGAGTTTGATCTTTTGAGCAGTCATGGCTTCGCAGCAACCTCCGAACGTTCATCGATCAGTGATATCGATCAGAGATCATAGTAGTGGAATCCGGGAATTGGGCACACCATTTTCCCTTCCACTCAACTCGGCGGCTCTCACGGCCGGCGGATGAAGCAATGCTCCCGTCGCGAACTACTTCTTCGGCTGCCCATCTTGTTGCTGGCCGGCGCCCGGCAGGGTCTGCCCGTTAAAGATGATCGTGCTGGTCGAGCCGAACCGCTTGTAGTCCGAGTACTTGACGGTGTCGCGGATGTGCACGTCCTGCGCCATGTAGCCGCTGCCACCGGAAAAATGCAGCACCCCTTCGCCCTTGGTATACACCGGAAACCAGTAGTGTCCGTCCACCTGCTGACGCCACGTCATGAACGGCGGATGCAGGTCTTCCTGGCCCTTTTTCGTGTCGTCCGGCACCATGCGCCCGTCGGTAACAACGATCTGCAGATCCGTCGCGTCCACCCAGATGCGGCCGTCAAAATAGCGCTTCTTTTTCTCGATCACCTTGGGGCTCACCGAGAAGACGTAGCAATCCAACTCGTCCACCTTTTGCCGGCCCACGTACTTCACGTCGTACTGGGGAATGTCCTCGGTGGTCAAAACAAACGGATAGCCGTGCGAGATGTCCTGCAGGTCAGAGGGTGACATCATTACCCGCTGCAAAGTGCTACCCGGCGCGTACACCACTTTCTCCGTGCGCCTGCCGGTGGGGTCAAAGATCACGTCGTCCACCTCGTACCACTCGCCGTCCACTTTATTGTCGTCGTCCAGCGTCTGGACGCGGGCGTAGCGGCGATAGGTGTAGTGGTTCAGAGCCTCCTGAAACTCACTCTCCTTGGCGGCAAACTGCTTGATAATCTGCTCCGGCGCAATGGCTGGCGCGGAGATATCCATATGCCCAAATCCTGCATCGAGCGGCATCGGCGTAAAGCTGTCGTTGCTTTGTGCCACCACGGCCAGCGCGCACCCGGCCATTGCCAACATCACGATCCACCATCGGCTTCTCAACCTGGGTATGCTCCTCATCCCTTTACTTGCGTTTGCTCGCAGTCACTGCACTCTCCGGCACAGTGCCCGCCCCGCTGCAACTTTAGACGCATGGACTGAGCCTTCGAGACGTTTCAATATAAAGATCGGGAAATCGAGCGTCAGTGCGGCCGACGTGCAAGCCGCAGGTCGCGCTCACGCTGCTTCTGGGAATCATAGCGGGCTCCTGCCGGATAGAGTCAAGTAAAGTCAAGCCGTCTTGCCGTTCCCTCATCGGGGGGCGAGAGGAGATTCAGGCCTTCATGCAGGATTATTACCACGCTCCCGCGCTCGCGCTCAGCGCACTCCTGCTGCCCGCCTTCGGGTACCTGTATCGGCGTTTCCGCGACACGCGGACGCTGCTCTGGCTTCTCGGTTTCCTTTTTGCCCTCGCTTCCATGACTCTCCGCTACATCCAGTGGCCGTGGAGCTTTGCTCCACAGGTCCATTTCTGGATGGCGGCGGCCGGCAATACCTGCATGCTCATCGGTTCAGCACTCTTTATCGCCTCGCTGGCCCCGTCCCGCCTGCGTATCGGTCCGTGGCGCGTCCTGTACGTCATTCCCTACACCATTCCGCTTGTACTCGCTTCGTTTGTCTTCCTTGTGGCCTTTCAGGGCCAATCGCCCAGTGGGCCTCTCGTCTATCTCATACCCGCTCTGGGTGCCATCTCCTTCGTGATTGCTCTGTTCTGGGGCGCGGCCCAGGGGCGGATGCCTGGTTGGCTCGGGGTCTCGCTTTGTGCCGTCATGGGCAGCCTCACTCTTGCGGCGTGCTTTCTGGCCGGGGCAAGCTGGGCGCTCTCCTTTGCCGAGAGCTCCAACCTCTTGATGACCGCATTGTTGCTGGTCTTCGTCTTCAAGCGTTTCTCTCCGGGGGTGCTGCTCGGCGTCACGGGCTTTGTGGCCTGGTCGTTCTCCTCTGTTGAGATTCTTCCCGCCATCGGCCTCAACCCGGCCTTGCATCTCAACATCATTCACATTGTCGTGCTGGGCAAGGTCGGGGCGGCCATGGGCATGATCCTGTTGGCCCTTGAGGACCAGCTGGACATCAACAAAGCTGCCCAGGAACGTGAGCGCAGAGCGCGCCGCGAGTTGGAAGCCTATACCAAACTCATCCTCGCCCGCCGCCGCATTGAGGACTTCGACCGTCAGGGCGCAGACATATGCAGCGTTGTGGTCGCGCATAGCCGCTTTGCTCAGGCCGCGCTCCTGCTGGAGACGGGGGGTCGCTACCGGCTCGCTGGTTCCGCCGGACTCGACGAGGCCACGGCCACGGCCCTCGGCCACCTGGCCTCGCGCATCCCACCCTCGGGCTTTCTCGCCACCGGCTCGGCTCCGTCTGCAGTCGAGCAAAGCCACACGCTCAGCCTCGACCTGACGCCCTGGCTCTGGCCCGGCGACGATCTGAAACGGCTCCGGTTCACCCAGGCCCTCGCCGTCCCCATGAATGGACGGGAAATCACCGAGGGCGCCTTGCTGCTGGCTGCGATGCGCCCCTTGCAGCGAATCTCCGCAAACCAGTCCGACGACCCGCTGCGCGCCGACGACCTTCTGCCCATCGAGATGCTCGCCGCCCGGTTACAAGCCACCCGCAGCCAGACCCGGCTGTTTGAAAAGCTCATCGATTCGGAGAGATTCGCAGGTTTGGGCCAGCTGGCCGCCAACGTCACCCACCATTTGAACAACCCGCTGACGGTGGTTCTGGGATATGCCTCTCTGCTCGAACAGACCGTTCCGCACCATGCCGTGGAGCGCAAAGCTGTCGAGTCCATCCTTACCGAAGCCCGCCGCATGCGGTCCACCCTGGAGAGCCTTTCGCGCATCGCGCGCACGCCGAGCGACGAGCGCGCCGCCATTTCCATCGCGGAGTTGCTTACCGATATGGAGCAGCTCCATCGTTCCGAGCTGCTGCAACGCTCCATCGACTTCCGGCTCAGCGTCGCTCCATCCCTGCCCAGAGCCATGTGCAGCGCCCAGCAATTGCGTCAGGCAGTGTTGCATTGCCTGCAGTATTCCATCGCCGCCGTCGAGAATCGGGAATCTGCGTCTCGGAGCGAGGAACCCAAATCCATCCGCATGGAGGCAACTAGCGAAGGAAAGCAGGTCTGGATCAAGGTGGCTCACTCCGGGCCATGGTTCCTCAACCCTGAACGCGCCTTCGACCCCTTCACCCCCGCGCAGGGCATCGGAGAGACCGCCGGCCTCGGCCTCAGCCTCTGTGCCACGATCCTCCGCGACCAGGAAGGCCGTGCCTCTGCCGTCAATCTCGAACCCAGCGGCGCCGCCATCATCCTCGAACTGCACGTTGCGTAAGGGACTAGGTTTTTACACCTTCAATCCCGCACACATCGGGGGTGTTCCAAGCGAGGAAAAGCCAGTCGAACCCCCTTTATTCCCCGCCGCGACGCAGGAATCCGTAAAATAGATAAAAGATGGCTTTTACCGAACAATATGACGTAGCCGTGGTCGGCGCCGGGCACGCGGGGTGCGAAGCCGCAATGGCCGCCGCGCGCATGGGCCTCAAGACCGCCCTCATCACCATGAACCTCGACCTGATCGCGCAGATGAGCTGCAATCCAGCCATCGGCGGCGTGGCCAAGGGCCACCTGGTGCGCGAGGTCGACGCCCTAGGCGGCATCATGGGCGAAGTGGCCGATGCCGTCGGCATCCAATTCCGCCTGCTCAACACCTCGCGCGGTCCCGCCGTCTGGAGCCCACGCGCCCAGTGCGACAAGCAGCTCTACCGCGTAAAAATGCGCGAAGTCCTCGAAGCGCAGTCGGACCTCCACATCCGCCAGGCAGAGGTTGTGGACCTGATCCTCGAAGAAGGCGCCCCCGAGCCCGACGAAGTCTTTCTGGATTCCGCAGAGGTCTTTCAGGACTCCGAAGAGCTGCCCCGTCCCGTTCGACTCCGCCGCCGTGTCCTCGGCCTCAAACTCCGCGATGGCCGCCGCCTGCTGGCCGGAGCCACCATCATTACCACCGGCACGTTTTTGAACGGCCTCATCCACTGCGGCGAAGAGCGTTATCCAGCCGGCCGCAGCGGCGAACCCGCCTCTGTTCTGCTCGGCGAAGCACTGCGCGCCCTGGGCCTGCGCACCTGCCGCCTCAAGACCGGTACGCCCCCGCGTCTCGACGGCCGCACCATCCACTGGGAAGCCTTCGAAGAGCAGCCCGGCGACGCCGACCCGACCCCCTTCAGCTTCCGCACCAAAAAAATCCTCCAGCCGCAGGTCTCCTGCCACATCGCCTTCACCACGCCGGACACGCTGCGCATCATCCGCGAAAACGTGCACCGCTCGGCCATGTACTCGGGCCGCATCGAAGGCATCGGCCCGCGCTATTGCCCATCCATCGAAGACAAGATCGTCAAGTTTCCCGACAAGACCCAGCATCAGTTTTTTCTGGAGCCCGAAGGCCTGAACACCCACGAGGTCTATGTCAACGGCATGTCCACCTCGCTGCCCATGGAGGTGCAGTGGCAGATCGTGCACTCCATCCCCGGTCTCGATCAGGCCGAGATGCTGCGCCCCGGCTACGCCATTGAATACGACAGCGTAGACGCAACCGAGCTGGACCGCACTCTCCGCGTCAAGTCGATGCAGGGGCTCTATCTCGCCGGCCAGATCAACGGAACCAGCGGCTATGAAGAGGCCGCATGCCAGGGAATCATGGCCGGCATCAACGCCGCCCTCTGGCTCAAGGGCCAGCCGCCCTTCACCATGGACCGCAGCGAAGGCTACACGGGCATCCTCATCGACGACCTGATTTCAAAGGGAACGAACGAGCCCTACCGCATGTTCACCTCGCGCGCTGAGTTTCGCCTGCATCTGCGCATCGACAACGCCGACCGCAGGCTCACGCCCTATGGCCGCAAGCTCGGCCTCATCGGCGACGAGGCCTGGGCCGAATACGAGCGCAAGCAGGCCCGCATGGTCGCGCTGGAGAGGTTGCTCGTAAACGGAAAAGCGGACCCCGAGCGGCTCAATGCAGCTGGCCTCCGCGAGCTGACGGCAACCGCGGGCCTCACTTGGGCGCAACTGCTCAAGCGTCCCGAAGTCACCATCGAACCCATCTTGACTGCTCTGCGCGATACTCTCGCCGCTGACCCGCAACTTGCCGAGGTGACTGCCGCTCTCGATCGCAATCCCCAGCAGCATGCCGAAGTTGGAACCGCCGTGCTCCGCAATGAAATTCGCGCCGTCGAAACTGAGATCAAGTTCGCCGGCTACATCGACCAGCAGAAAAAGTCGATTGCCAAGCTCAAGGCCGCAGAGGCCGTCTCCATTCCCGAATGGCTGGAGTACAGCGCCATCAGCGGCCTCTCGCGCGAAATGCGCGAAACCCTGGAACGCGTGCGCCCCGTCACCATCGGTCAGGCCAGCCGCATCCCCGGCGTCACGCCGGCTGCGCTCGGATTAGTCCATGTGTCTATCAAGACGCAGCAGGCCAGGCGTTTGGCGAGCTAGCCAGCGCGCACCTGACGCGATCTCCGCCAGTTACCCCTCTAATTGTTCTTATCGCTTCTGCCGAACAATGGGATATGAAACGGAGACTCGGTGTTCGACGGCTTCTTTTGCTTGCCGTTCGATTCCTCCGGCAGTGCCGTCCGTTGCGAGTTCACGCAGACCCAACCCCCGCGCAGGCGCTCGAAGACGTGCGTAAACACGCCCTTTTCGTCCACTTCTGCCGAGTTCACCTTGTGATGCAGCGTGTAGGTGCCGTTGGCCACCGCAATGTCGCCCAGCATGCGCACGGTAATCACTTTATGCGTCAGATACAGAGTCTTGTCGTCGCTGCTGATTGCCTGGGCAACCTGTTGATTGCGGGTGGTGATGTCGCCGTTTGCCGCGACATCCAGAAACAGTGGCGATAGCACCAGTTCAAGCCCATACTGGTCGTGCCGGTTTATCGCATCGGCCCAGGAGTCCTCGATCTTCTGAAACTGGGCAATCTCCGGGCTTTGCGTGGAAGTGACAGCAGGAGGAATCGGAGAAGTCGCCTGTCCAAAAGCAGGAATCTGGACGATTGCAACGCAGCAGGAGAAGAGCAGAGCAGAAAAACAAGCAGAAAAACGGGTCATGTGTGGCATGTACTCCTAGCTAACATGATAACGCCGCGAATCGCCGTTGTTTGGGCGCACGGCATCGTTCAGGGGAGCACCTTGGGGGCCCGATGCTACACCCTACATCAGTGCCTGCAACCTGTCCGGGTGATGCAGAGTCACTAGCGAGTCCTCGATCGAGATCCAGCCATCCTTGCGGAACTGGCCCAACGTGCGGGTGACGGTCTCGCGCGTCGTGCACGTCATCGAAGCCATCTCCTCATGGGTCAGCAGCAGCGGGAAGCGAAATTCGCCCGGGCCTGCATTCTCGCCAACCAGGTGTTCGCCAATCTGATGAGCCAATTCGAGCAGAAGCCTTCCCAGCCGCGCCGCCACGGTCTCTGAAAGCGCAATGCGGCAAGCATCCTGCAGCGCAAACCGGTACTCCTGGCAGATGCACTGCACGGCGCGCATTTGCGCCTCTTTGTGGCTGCGCAGAAAGTTGAGGAAGCGGCCCCGCTCCACAGGGCGCAACTGAGCACTGGTCAGCGACTCGGCCGAAACTTCATAAAGCCCATGCGACAGAACCGCGTACAGCCCCAGCATCGAGCCCGGACCCGCAACCCGCACAATCATCTGCTTGTCGTTCGGGCCGCCGGTCGTCAGCTTCAGGTAGCCGCTGCAGATCAGGTAAAGGCAGCGCGCATCTTCCCCCTGGCTGAAGAGCGACGCCTGCGCCGGCAGCGTGATCGTGCTGGTCGCCAGCTCCAGATCCGCCAGAACCGCAGTGCCAAGCGAGCAGAACCAGCCGGGTCGGCGATTCGAACAGGCCGCACAACCAGCCGGAACCTGCCGGGCAATGTGCCGTTGTCGCGTCTGTGTATCGGCCGAAATCTGACAGTTCGCCATGGTCTTGCCCTACCCGATCCAGATCCGGCCCGCCTGCCTCCGCTGTCTCATGAGTTCCGTATCTCGCTGAAATGGCAACGGTTATTCTAAAACAGGCCCCGAACCTACGGTAAATAGGCTTCTTCTCTATCCGAAGTCTGCCGCACCCGTATCAATAATGGATGTGATGGACCTCACGCCTATGCAAGTGCGCCGCCAATGCCCCCGGCAAATCCGCGAGAGCGAAACTGCGTCATCCCTGTCACCGCAGATCAGGATGCAAATGGTGTTGCGAGCGGCGCGGAACCCGAAGAAAGCTCCCAAACCGCCGCTCAGCCCGTACGATCGGGAAACCTGGTCAATTTGGTACATTTGCCAAGCCACGAGGCTGCTAAAATGCAAAAGCTTTTGCCCGTGGATCTGAAATATTCGCGCGATTTAAGTCGCCACGCGGCAACAGCGACGGGCGTTTCTCGTAACTTGGGGGATCCCGCTACCACCAGAAATTCAGATTGCTCCCAGATAGGAAATTCACTATGAAACGACTCGGTTTACAGGGTGTGACGAACGTCACCGCTCGCTTACATGACAAGAACGTAATCTCCAACCCATGGAGTGATGCTCCACACAAGAGCAGCTTCCGTAAGAGTTTGGTCCTGGGAACCAGTTGCCGCGCCGGCGCTCCTCAAGAGGGAACTGCCGTATGCGACAACAGAAACGCTGGAACAATTGTTCCGGGAGATGCAATGAGAGCAACCAAGGCGGTATTTTTCATGCATAAAGATAGGCCTGTAGCGCAACTGTCGATTGGTGCGGCCCCGGGGAAGAACCTGGGACTGCGAGCTTGTTTGATGTTCATGCTGGGCGCGAGCCTGCTGTGCGCCACTGCGATGGGCGCCCCGGCTCCTAAGGGGAAAACGGCTGACACCCAGTCCAAGGCCACGGTCTCGTCGGACTTTGTGGGCTCGGAAACTTGTGCCACCTGCCATGAAGAGGTCAGCAAGAAATTTGCCGACAACCCCCACGCCAAGATGGCCGAGTTGCACGGCAGTAACGGGGTAACCTGCGAGAACTGCCACGGCGCCGGCAAGGCCCACGTCGAAGGCGGTGGCGACGTGACTAAGATTTTCAATCCCGCGAAGCACTCGACCAAGGAAGTGGATGAAAAGTGCCTGAGCTGCCATGCGGGGACTCACCCTAACTTTCTGCGTTCTCCGCACGCCAAGGCCAATGTCGGCTGCATCAGCTGCCACAGTGTCCACGCCAGTACGCAACCAAAATTGCTGAAGGCCTCGCAACCCACGCTCTGCTTCCAGTGCCACTCCGACGTGAAACCGGCGTTCGGAATGCCCTTCCACCACAAGGTGGAGGAAGGCTTGGTCAAATGCAGCGACTGCCATGACGTGCACGGCACCTTCGAGAACAACAACCTGCGCTCGACGGCCGACCAGAACATGATCTGCACCAAGTGCCATACAGATGTACGCGGGCCATTTGTGTTCGAGCACACTCCTGTCAGGTCTGAAGGATGCATGGCCTGCCACACTCCGCATGGATCGCAGAATGCGCGGCTGCTCAACATGCCGACCATCGCCACGCTGTGCAACCAGTGCCATAGCCCGGTTGGCGCGGCAACGGTGCACGGACAGGGTCAAGGCTCAGTGACGTCGCAGCCCTGTATCAGCTGCCACACCATGATCCATGGCTCGAACTTGAGCCAGGCGTTTATCAGGTAAGGGGTATGGGGCCCGGCCGCGTCCGCCGCACTCTTCGGGCTGCGCGGTCCGGTCCCGGTACAAAATTCGCACCCAGGTGCAGGATTTCGATATGAGCAACGTTTTTCAAGTGAGGCTTCATATGAAAAAGATCGGCTGGTTTTCTCGGCTGTCTAATCAACAGCCATCTTCCGCAATGATCCAGCGCATCGCTGGAGGCATTGGGATCGCCATTTTAGTGACGTTGACCGGCGTAGCCGGCGCGCAAACCCCAGTGACGGGTCCGCAGATTGCCACACCGGCTCCAATTACAGTTATCCCCGACGGATACTCCATTCACCAGACCGTCGATATGGGCGGGCACATGGTCGGGCTGTCGGGAAGCGGCGCCATGTACAACACCATGGTGAACATGCATTCCGGCCCGCGCATGCTGAACCAGACGGTCGAGATGCACGCCTTGCCCGGCAAGAAGGATACTCTCTTCGACAACCTCTCCGCGATAAGCAGCGGCTACGGCGGCGATCCAACCAACTTCACAAAATTGGACTTCTCCAAGGGCAAGCTCTACGACTTCTCGGGCCTGTTCCGCCGTGATCGCCAATATTTCGATTACGATCTGCTCGGCAATCCCAATATCACCACCGGGTTGTCGATCCCCATCGGGCCTTCAAACACCACCACCACCAGCCTGCCGTGGCCGCAGGTGAACAATTCGCCGGTCATGTTCAACACGGTGCGGCGCATGACGGATGTCGACCTCACGCTCTTTCCGCTCGCCAGGGTAACCTTCAGGTTTGGCTACTCCCACAGCACGTTCGAGGGACCGAGTCTGAGTCCGAGCTACACGATCATGAAGTACGACGCCCTGCTGCAACAGTATCAGCGCAACGGCAACGACAATTATCGCGCTGCCGTTGATTGGAAGCCGGCAAAGGGCACGAAGCTTACCTTCGAAGAAGAGATCAACCGTTACAAGGCCGATTCTTTCTTCACCCTGGATCCCAATGGCTTCCTGGCGCAGGAAGCTGACGGAACGCCAGCCTATCTCGGTAACTGGGATAGCCAGACGCCTTACGGGATCTCTGCCTGCAATACGACCAGCATGGGCAGCGCCTACACTAGTTCCAGCGTGAACACCATCCTTACGGCGAACCCGAGTGGCGGCAAGCCCATCATCAATCCGGCATGCGCCGTCGTTACCAGCTACACTCGTACGCTGCCGACGCGCACCACCCTTCCCACATCGACGATTCGGTTGCAGAGCAACAGCATCCAAAACTTTTCGATCAATGGCGATGTTCGTTATACCCTCGGCGATTCGCGTCTTCCGAACTATTACGAAAATGCTCAGGGTTTGAGCGGAGCAATTCGCTCTATCACATGGACAGGCGGCTATGCGAAGGTAAACCGGGCGGTCTTGACAGGCGACTTCGGGTTTGTCTGGCAGGCGACACAAACATTCAGCCTTGCCGATCAGGTCAGCTTCTCGAGTACCAAGGAAGCAGGCTATTCTCTCGTGCCGACACCAGTCAATCTATCCACCCCCGCTGCGCCCAATCAGACCATCAACTACATCGGGCCGCTCACGGCGTCTCCCGGCACGCTTCCACACGGCGTCAACGGCACGTTGACGTCCAACTTCTACGGGCAGGGCTTCACGGTCAATAACCTGACTGCGGCCTGGGATGCCACCTCCCGCGCCAGATTCTCGCTCACCTACCGCTACGGCACGCGCAACATCGGTCAGGGTGTACCGCACAAGGGCGAGCTTCAAGAGACAGACCCGGTCAGCGGCGAGTTAACCATCAATGAAACGGGCGGCATCTTCAATGCTGCCTTGCGGCCCACCAGCAACTGGGACATCAACGGGTCGGTTGAAATCCTCTACGCTGATAACACGCTCACCCCCATTGGTCCGCGGCAAACCAAGCAGTACCGGGTGCATACGCGCTTCCGGCCAAAGAGCTGGGCTTCGTTCAATGGAGCCTTCAGCGATCGCGAACGGCACGACAACACCAACAACGCCCAGGAAGTTGTGGCAGGCGGCACTCCATATGAAGGTCCAATCAATCATGTGGATTACAGCCGCGTGATCGGCGTCGGCGCGGACCTGATGCCGAACGAACACTACGGCTTAAATCTCAACTACGCCTACAGCGATGTCTATTCAGCGTCCAATATCTGCTACAGCAACGGCGCAACGCCTACGTTGCCTGGCGCTGTCGCCAGCGCGACTGCCACTCCATGCCCAGGCATCTACGCAAGAGGCTCGACGACTGTCCTCGCGTCCTGGTTTGGAAGGGACTTCATGGACGCTCCCACGCAATCGGCATCGGTGGCTGTCACCATGTCGCCCAACGCCAAGATTCACTCAAACGTCGGCTATCGCATCAGCGATGTGAACGGTACTCGCTTCTTCAACGATGCCCGCGATGTGAACGGGTCGCTGGTCTCGAAGTATCAGTCTCCCTTTGTGAACATCGCCTGGACAGCTCGTCCCGGATTGATCTGGAAGGCTGAATACAACTACTACGGCTACGGAGAAGGTGGCCCCTCCGGTTCGCAGTACTGCAGCACTTCGACAACCATGACCTCGGCAGTGGTTCCTTGCACTTCGCTCGCGTATCCGACCGGCCTGACCGAACCAACTTCCGGGTTGACCGCGCCGCGTACATTCCACGCAAACAACGTAACCCTCGGAGTGCACTACGAGTTCTGATCGAAATTGGATTTTTCAAGGATCAACGGAGCGGGCCGTGCGAAGAAGTTCGGCGGCCCGACCTTTTTCTCCGGACAAACCGGAACTACATAATTCGGTTCCGGCGAGATGTAAAGGCAGGGTGTAGAACGCTTCTCTCGAACGAAGCCATCCTCGGCCGGTAGGGCCTGCAACATCACTGGCCGCAACAGTCATTCAGGAGTCATACCATGAGCAAGACGATTCGATTTCAGGTGACGCTGGCCGCCGCTATTCTTCTGGCCGGTGCCGTGGGCTTCGCCCAGTCGGGAGAAGCGACCTATAAAGCCAAGTGCCAAAGCTGTCATGGCACTGCTGGCGTTCCAAGCCCTGGCATCGCCAAGGCGATGGGCGTCAAGCCAGCCGCCGATCCGTCGGTGAAGAGCTCCAGCGAAGCAAAGATGATTGCCATTACCACCAACGGCGCCGGCAAGATGCCGGCCTACAAGGGAAAGCTGACCGACGCGCAGATCAAGGAAGCTGTGGTCTACTTCCGCACCTTTGCTAAGTAAGAAATTAAATAGTCATCGGCGCAATCTCGAATACATAATTGAAGTGCGTCGATTCGGATAAGATGATTTTTGTTGCAATCCCCGCCGCCACTACCGCCGCAATCCATGGGCAGTTGAGCGGTTGCCAACCACAACTCAACCGGCAGGCGCAGCACCGCGCGTACAGGCCGCAAATCACCAAAGGAGTTTCACCATGACCAAAAAGTTTCGTACTGCGTTGGTCCTCGCCGTGGCAGTTTCCCTGGCCGGCGCTGTTGCCTTTGCCGAATCCGGCGAAGCCGTCTATAAAGCCAAGTGCCAGATGTGCCATGGCGCCACCGGCACCCCCAGCCCTGGAATGGCCAAGATGATGGGCATCAAGGCAGCCTCCGATCCAGCAGTGAAGAAGCTGACCGTGGCCGAGATGACCGCAGTCGTCAAGGACGGCAAAGGCAAGATGAAGCCGATCGCCGGACTCTCCGCGGAGCAAGTCAAGGAAGTGGTCACCTACTTCCGTACCCTGAAGTAAGCAGTACAATCAAACCGGGATGCACGATAACGCCCGCCCCGAAGCGAAAGCGCGATAGACTCGACCGAAGCCACGTAACGAACGTGTCGGCCTCCTGATTGGCCGGCATCTGAAACCTGGCCCTTCGGTACCCGGCTCTCGCCCCCTCGCTCTCCCCGGCGGGCTGTTCGTTGATTGCGGAGGAAAAGGTGCCTGTGTTTCAAAAATTCCGTGAGAGCTGGGTGCGCCCGGCGCTGTTCTTTGGAAACAACCCCATAAGCCTTCTTGGCGGAGCCATTACCACGGCCGCCGGCATCACCATGATCGGCTACTGGCTGGTCCAGATCTTTGGCCGGTTCAGCCCGAACCCCTACCTCGGCATCATCTTCTTCTTCCTTCTGCCGGGGCTGTTTATCTTTGGGTTGCTGCTGATTCCCGTCGGCATTGTTGTGCGTCGCAAAAAGCTCTTGAAGGCCGGGCTCGTTCCCACTGTCTTCCCCAAAATTGACCTCAACGACCGCATCTTCCGCCACGGCCTCGACATCGTCTTTGTCGCCACCATTGTCAACCTGCTCGTGGTTTCGATGGCTAGCTATCGCGGCGCCGCCTACATGGATTCTCCGCAGTTTTGCGGACAGTCCTGCCACGTGATGAAGCCTGAGTACACGGCCTACAAGATCGCCCCGCATTCCCATGTCGCCTGCGTGGAGTGCCACATCGGCACCGGCGCAGAGGCCTACTTCAGCGCCAAGGTGAACGGCACCAAGCAGCTGATTGAAGTTGCGATCGATCGCTATCCCATGCCCATTCCTTCGCCTGTCAGAAACTTGCGCCCGGCCCGCGTTATCTGCGAGAGCTGTCATACGCCCGCCAGGTACGTGGGCGAGAAGTTGCTCGTCAAGTCCAACTTCGCGGATGACGAACAGAATACTGAAACCCAGACCGTGCTGATCCTGCATCTGGGCGGCCTCGATGGACTCTCCCACCTTACCGGGATTCATGGCGTTCACCTGGGCCACATCGAGTACGTTGCCACCGATCCCTCGCGCACGACCATCCCCTGGGTGCAGAAGCAAAACGCCGACGGCTCGGAGACTGTGTTTTCGTCCCTGCCGGCAGGCAGCGGCATTCCCAGCGGCGAGCGCCGCGTCATGGATTGCATCGACTGTCACAACCGCGCTGCGCATCCGTTTGTCACTGCGGAAGACGCTATCAACCAGGCCATGGCCGACGGCCCCATCAGCCCCAGCCTTCCATGGATTCACAAAGAGGGTCTGGCGTTGCTGCAGGCCAACTACACCAGCCAGGAAGAGGCAAGCGTAAAGATTCCCCAGCAGCTTCAAGCCTTCTACAAAACGCAGCATCCTGAAGTCTTCCCTGCCAAGGCCGCGCTGGTCGATGGCGCTGCCAAAGAGCTGGTCACCCTTTACAGCCAGAACGTGTTCCCGTTTATGAAAGTCACCTGGGGAACGCATCCGAGCCACATCGGGCACATGAGCTATCCGGGCTGCTTCCGCTGCCACGACGGCAACCACCTGGCCAAGGACGGCACCAGCATTCCCCAGGACTGCTCGGTCTGCCACAACCTTCTCGCCGTTGAAGAAGCCAAGCCCAAGGTTCTTACCGACCTCGGCCTGTAGTCCACTTCCATCCGGCGACCCGATCCCCAGCAACTCCAAAACGCTGGGCATCGGGCCGCCGCTGCTTTTTCATCTCGGTCCCCATTCCTGCTTCGTGTTGGAGAAACTCGCGCCAGCTCTGCCGCAAGCACCACCGGGTGCCGCACGCAGTCACCAAACTCCAAATCGCCGCCACATCCAACCTGCTGGGCAACACGGTGGTCAGTCACGGCGCGCACCTCATCTGCCGCAGCCCGTTGAGCAACAATCGTCACCTCGTTGGCGTCTGAAGTGTTACGCTGGCCTGTTCCACTCAAGGAGAGTTGTCCGCATGTCGAATGGCCATCCCTATCACTTCAATCTTGTCGCCTCCGCCCACGCCACAATGATCGAGCACGGCTTTCAGCCCGATTTTCCGGCCGGAACCGATGCGGAACTCGCCGCCATCAAGGCCCATACAGCCACTCCCGCGGCGCCCGGCGCGCAAGACCTCCGCCATCTCCACTGGTCCTCCATCGATAACGACACATCCAAAGACCTCGACCAGATCGAGTGGGCCGAGCAGTTGCCCGACGGCCGCATCCGCGTCCTCGTAGGCGTGGCCGACGTAGACGTACGCATCTCCAAGGGAACCATCATCGATAGCCACGCCCAGAGCGAAACCACCTCTGTCTACACCGGCGTCCGGGTCTTTCCCATGCTGCCCTCTGAACTCTCCGAGGGCATTACCTCGCTCAATGAGAATGAAGACCGTGTCGCCATCGTCATCGAGTTCTGCGTCGATGCCGCCGGGGCAGCCTCCGAAGGCAAAGCCTACCGCGCCCTGGTGCGCAACCGCGCTCAACTCGCCTACCCGAGCATTGGCGCCTGGCTTGAAGGACACGCCCCGGCTCCAGCCGAGGTGGCTGCCAGCGCCGATCTCGCCGCTCAAATCAAGCTTCAAGACGCAGCGGCGCAGCGCATGGTCGGCGGCCGCTTCCAGCATGGAGCCCTCGACCTTGAAACCATTGAGACCCGCCCCGTCATGCTCCGCGACGAAGCCGTAGAGATCGCTCGCCTGGAAAAGAACCGCGCCACTTCGCTCATCGAGGAATTCATGGTCGCAGCCAACGGAGTCATCGCGCGCACCTTCGAGCAAGCCGACGTCGCTTCCATCCGCCGCATCGTTCGCACTCCCAAGCGCTGGGACCGCATCGTCGAGATGGCCGCCGGTCTCGGCACAACCCTGCCCGTCGAGCCAGATTCCAAAGCCCTCAACGACTTCCTCCTCGCGCAGAAAAAGAAGGACCCCGACCACTTTCCCGACCTCTCCCTGACCGTGGTCAAGCTCATGGGCCCCGGCGAATACGTCCTCGTCAGGCCTAACGAAGTGTCTCCCGGCCACTTCGGCCTCGCCGTCCAGGACTACACCCACTCCACCGCGCCCAACCGCCGCTTTCCTGACATGGTTACCCAGCGGCTCCTCAAGGCCTACCTCGCCAAAGCATCCCAGCCCTACTCCACCGACGATCTCGCCTCCATCGCTGTCCGCTGCACCCTCATGGAAGATGGCGCGCGCAAGGTCGAGCGCGAAATGCAGAAGCGCATCGCCGCAGTTGTCCTGCACCCGCGCATAGGCCAAAGTTTCCCCGCCATCGTCACCGGCGTCAACAAATACGGCACCTTCGTTCGCACTCTCGATCCGCACGTCGAAGGAATGTTGGTCCAGGGCGGCAAAGGCCTCGACGTAGGCGACAAGCTCACTGTAAAGTTGATCTCCACCAACCCCGAGCGGGGATTCATCGACTTCGCGGCCTGAGTCCTCACCTCACATCTCTGTTCCCAATTATTTACAGCTGCCTCTATTGTTTAAACTTATTGAGCAGGGAGAACCGAAACCAATCATGCCTCATCCGCAAATCAAGTTCGGCACCGATGGCTGGCGCGGCCTCATCGCAGACGACTTCACCTTCGCCAATGTGCGCATCGCAGCCGGGGCCATCGCCGCCTACATCCACGCCAAGGAAGACCCCGCCAAGGGCCTCTGCATCGGCTACGACACCCGCTTCGGCTCCAAGGCCTTCGCCCGCGCCTGCGCGGAGGTAGCCGCCGCCACCGGCATTCCGGTTATGCTCGCCAACGCCGTCACGCCAACCCCGGCTCTCAGCTTCGGCGTCCGCGAGCGCGGCGCTGCCGGCGGCATCATGATCACCTCTTCGCACAACCCCGCGCAGTGGAACGGCGTCAAGTACAAGGCATGGTACGGCGGCTCGGGCAAGCCCTCCATCATTGCAGAAATCGAGACCTACCTCGGCCAGCCCGTCCCGCGCGCCGCTACACCCGCAGCGATTACCGAAGTCGACTTCCTCCCCACCTACCTCAACGCCATTGAGAGTTTCGCCGACCTCGACCTCATCGCAAAATCCAACATGAAGTTCTGCATCGACTCCATGTACGGCGCTGGCGGCCTTATCCTCTCCAACATCTTCAACCGCATCGGCGTCGCCAACGTCCCCATCCGCTTCAATCCCGACCCGCTCTTTCCCGGCATCAACCCCGAGCCCATCGAGCCCCACATCCGCGCTCTGGGCGAAGCCACTGTCGCCAACCACTGCCAGGCCGGCCTCTGCACCGACGGCGACGCCGACCGCATCGGGGCGACAGATGAGAATGGGAACTTCGTCGACCCCCACAAAATCTACAGTGTGCTTCTGAGCTGGGTGCTCAAGCGCAAAGGCTGGCCCGGCGCAGTCACCCGCGCCTTCAACACCACCAAAATGCTCGACCGCATCTGCGCCAAGCACAACCGCGAACTCATCGAGCACGGCATCGGCTTCAAGTTCGTCTGCGACTACATGCTCGAGCGGGAAATCCTCATGGGCGGCGAGGAGTCAGGCGGCATCGGCTTCCAGCGCCATCTCCCCGAGCGCGATGGCCTGCTCAACGCTCTGCTGCTCGCCAACGTCATGGCAGAAGAAGGCGAGACCCTCGGTCAGCTCGTCGCCGACCTGCAGGCCGAGTACGGCGAACACCAGTACGGCCGCATCGATCTCCACATCCCCGACGACATCAAGAACGCCGCCATCGCCCGCGCCCGCGTCCTCTCGCCCGGCGACACATCCTTCGCCGGGATGCCCATCCTCCGCCAGGAAAACCTCGACGGAGTAAAGTTCTACCTCGCGAATCCCGAAGCCAAAACCAAACCCAACGCCGCCGAAACCTGGCTCCTGCTCCGCGCCAGCGGCACTGAACCCCTCATGCGCATCTACACCGAATCCTGCTCCAAAGAGTCCGTAGCCAAACTCCTCGACTCCGCGCGCAAATTCGCGCTCGGCACCTAGAGCTTCCGAACAAAGAACGGGTGCCCAAGGTGCCTCGCTTTTGGGCACCTGGGATAGCCCCCTTCACCCCAAAAACACCAGCACCGCGCTCCCCGCCGGAACACGAATCCGCGCAACCCCGTTCTTCACCGCAACCGCCTCACTCCGCTTCGCACTCCACTTGCCATCCCGAATCTCCGCCCCCGCCAACGTCACGCCCGCGGTCGAGTCCAGCGCCGGAGCCCGCAACCTCCACGCCGTCGCCTTCCGCGCCTTCCCCGGCATCCGCACCGAAACATCCAAAGCCTTCGATTCGTCCTTGTTGAAGACTGCAACCTTGTAGCCCGCCCCATTCCGCGCCGCATACGCCGTCGCATTCGCCCCGTCGATCTTTCCCTCCACCCGCATCATCGTCGAGCCCGCAAACTCGTTCGCCAGCACCATCCCGTAAAAAATCGGCATCGCCTTCACCGCCGCGCCGGGCTCGCTGAAAATCGGCGTATAAAACCCGCTCTTCATCTCCTGCGGAGTCTTCGCCACGTCCATCCCCGGCGTGTGCCCGCCCAGCCCCGCCGTCAAAAACGCGCTGCTGCCGCCGTGCAGGTTCACCCCCACGCAGCCCAGGCTCGCCAATAGCAGCATGTAGTCGCCCGCCCACAGCGCCGCCGCAAACGCATTGCTCATCCCCGGCTTGCCGCCGCGATAACAAGAGTTCCCCTCCGTCATCCGGTAAACCAGCCCGCGCGGCCGCGCCACGGCCTCAATCTTCTCCATCTCGCCAACGATCTTCGGATTTCCCGCCAGCAGCCGCTCCGTCGTTACCCGCGGATCGTTCGGCGGACCCTCCGCATAGTAGTGCCCCGTCAAAGTCGTCAGCCGCTTCCGCACCTCGCCCGAAAGTTCCTCGCCAAACCTCGTCACCCAATCTGACGAGGCTCCCACGTCCGGGCCGCCAAACCGCGCTCCCGGCACTCGCGCCGCAATCGCCTCCGCATACCCCGTCCACTCGCGCAAATAGTCCGCAAACCCCCACCCCGGCGGCCGCGTTCCGTTATTGGCGTCCCGATAAAAGTCCGGTTCATTGCCAATCTGGAAAAACTCCAGCCGCTCGCCCACGGCCTGCGCCACATAGGCCGCCTCGCGCGCCGCTCGCTCCGGCGTGCTGTTGCCAAAGTTCAGCCCATAAATCAGCTTCCAGCCCGTCGCCTTCAGAAACCCAGCCAGCGCGTCAATTGCCTCCGGCTTGATCGCAAACAGCCGGTGCGGCATCCAGTTTTCTTCCAGCTTTCCCGGCGGCAAGCGCAGCTTCGGCGCAGGAGTCGCAGCGTCAGCCTGGAACCAGCAAAACTCGCTCGTATTGCCCCCGATGCGCAGCACTCCATGCGGGCTCAGCAGCCGGAAGTACGCCACCAGATCGCTGTGTGCGGCGGAGAAAAACTCCGGGTCCGTCAGTTGCGCCAGCTCATAGCTCAGCCCGTTATAGGTCAGCGGCACAGCCGTCGTCAGCGGCCCTTCAGCCAGCGTCAACTCCGCTCTCACCTCCCCCGCGGCCTGCGTCCAGCCCGCGCTCGGCCACGCAACAGCAGCAGCCGCTGCCCCCGCCCCATACAAAAACCTGCGACGTTCCATTCAAATCACTCCTGCACAAGATACTATTCCCGCAAAATCAGTTATCTCCACCGCCGCCAGCATGGTTCACAATTGAAGTGAGCCCACACGCAAGGAGAGCCCAATGTTCATTCACATCTTTGGATTTCGCTGGAAGCCGGAGACCACAGACGCCGATAAAGCCCGCGCAGAGAAGGAAATTCTGGCCTTTCGCGGCGTAATTCGCGGACTGATGGAAGCCTACGTAGGCGCGAACGTCTCGCCGCGCAGCCAGGGCTACGCCTTTGCCGGAATGATGAAGTTCTCGAGCAAGGCCGCATGCGACGCCTACTCCATCCATCCCGCGCACATGGCCCTGCTTGAGTGGCTGGTGCCTCTTATCGATCCCGTCGAGCTGGATTTCGAAGCCTAGCTACGCTCCCCAACTCACCGAAACATCCGCGCATCAAACTGAAACGCCCGCGGCTCCTCAACCTTGATCCCCGGCACCGCCGGATGCAGCGGATTCACCAGCACATTCCACTCCGTCCGCAGCGCCGCCGACGGAACCTCCAGCGCCAGCGAACTCTTCTCGCGAATCCACCCGTCTCCAATCGCCCGCAGCGGCGTAAAGTCGTCCGTCCACCACTCCGCCGGCAACTCCTCCGGCCCCAGCCGCCGCGCCGGCTCCCCCTCCGGCAGTAGCGCTTCAATCGAAACCAGATCCTCCGGCTGCAAATTCGGTTCCAGATGCACAAACAGCTCCATCGCCGCGAGCGCGAGCGACGACGACGCATACACCATCGGAACCCCAGGCGAATTCCACCGCCCGCCGAACCGCCGCGCACCCAGCCCGCTGAAAGCCTCTTCCGCAAACCGCGCCCGGCAAATCCTCCAGATCCGCATCAGCTGTAAACGCCGTAGGCAATCCGCCCCAGCACGTCCTCAACTTCGCGCACCCCCGGATCGGTATCCAACTGGTCCAGCGGCCGCCCTCCGCGCAACGCCCGATTCGGCGTCTTCAGCCACGCCGCCGCTTTCTCCTCAGTCCCCAGCGTCTCGGTCGCCGTCGAAAACACCTGCGCCAGCCGCACCGCCCTGTCGCTCTCGGCCGCCGTCAGCCGCGCGTGCTGCTGCAGTCGCCGCGTCAGCGTCCGCTTGGGAATCCCAATCTTTTCAGAGATTTCCGCCTGCCGCATGTCCAGCCGCTCGGCCAGCAGCAGCAGCGCCTTCACCGGCAGCCCCTCGCGCACCAGCTCCGCCAGCGCGCCGCCTCTGTTGATCTGCGTGCCCAGCACAGCTTCGCCGCCAAGCATATTCGGTACGGAATGGGTCGCCATCATGCGTCTCCAGTTCCACTATACGCCATTTGGCTAATACTAAAGCGCCAATTTACCCAATCACCGCAACCTTCGCCCGCTTCCCCAGCCGCACCACAATCCGCGCCGCCGCAGGAATCAGCACGCCTTCGGCCACCTCGCCATCCAGCTTCACAGCCTTCTCGGCAATCTTGCGGTTTGCTTCTGCCCCACTCGCCGCCAGACCCATCGCCACCAGCAGCTTCGGCAGCCGAATCTGCTGCGAACCCTCCGGCCCCGCCACATCCGCCAGCGCCAAAGCAACCTCTTCCAGGTCCTCGGCCGTCTCCTTCTGTTGGAACATCCGCGCCCAGTTCTCATCCGCGCTCGCAGCCGCAGCCTCGCCGTGGAACCCCGCAGTAATCGTTCGCGCCAGCCGCTTCTTCACGTCCATCGGATGAACCGTGCCCGCGGCAACCTCAGCCCGCAGCGCGTCCACTTCCGACTGCTTCAAGTCCGTCAAAAAAACCCAGTACTTCCACATCAACTCATCATTGATGCTCATCAGCTTCCCGTACATCTCCGCAGGCGGCTCGTTAATCCCGATCGCATTATTCAGAGACTTGCTCATCTTCTGCACGCCGTCCGTGCCCTCCAGAATCGGCGTCATCAGCACAATCTGCGGCTTCTGCCTATACTGCCGTTGCAGCTCCCGTCCGCACATCAGGTTAAATTTCTGGTCCGTCCCGCCCAACTCCACATCGCATTCCAGCGCCACAGAGTCGTACCCCTGCATCACCGGATACAGCAACTCGTGCAGGCTGATCGGATGCTCAGCCTGGAACCGCTTGTGAAAGTCGTCCCGCTCCAGCATCTGGCTCACCGTAAAGTGCGCCGTCAGCCGAATCGTCCCTTCATACCCCAGCTTCCCAAGCCACTCGCTGTTGTAGCGCACTTCGGTCGCGCTCTTGTCCAGAATCTTGAACACCTGCGCTAAATACGTCTCGGCGTTCTCGTTGATCTGTTCCACGGTCAGCGGCTTCCGCGTCACGTTGCGCCCCGTCGGGTCGCCAATCAGCGCCGTAAAATCCCCCACCAGAAAAATCACCTGGTGCCCCAGTTGCTGAAAGTGCCTGAGCTTCCGCATCAGCACCGTGTGCCCCAGGTGCAGGTCCGGCGCAGTCGGATCAAAGCCCGCCTTCACGCGCAGCGGCCTTCCCGTTTTACGGCTGTCTTCCAAACGCTCGCGCAGGTCGCTCACGCGGATAATCTCCGCCGCGCCCTTCTCCAGCAGGTCCATCTGTTCGCTTACAGGTAAAAATTCTTGCATGTCTCGATAAGTATAAATTCGCGCGCCAGCCTACGCGCCTTCCACGTACGCGCATTGCGTACCTCCGCCGTCCGCCACGGCCGCCCCCTGTGTTTCCATGGATAATAGAACTGGCCCCACAACCGGCTCCTGTGAGGAATCGAAAATGACGCACCGCACGCCTCTCTTTGCATTCTTCGCCGCTGCAGTTCTCGCCTCCAGTCTGGCGCCTTGCGCCTCCCATGCACAGGCCGCTGCTCCGTCCGATCCCGCCGCTGACTTCCGCACCTCCAGCCGCTGCATGGTCTGTCACAACAACCTCAAGACCAGTACTGGTGAGGACGTCTCCATCGGCTTCGAGTGGCGCGCAAGCATCATGGCCAACTCGGCCCGCGATCCCTACTGGCAGGGCAGCGTCCGCCGCGAAACGCTCGACCACCCCAGCGCCTCTGTCGCAATCCAGAACGAGTGCGCCGTCTGCCACATGCCCGCGCAGCACTTCATTGACACGGACGAGGGCCACCCAACTGATGTTCTCTCCCGCCTCCCGCTCAAGCTCGACAGTAACGCCGATGCCGCCGCGGCTGATGGCGTCACCTGCACCGTCTGTCATCAAATTCAATCCACCGGCCTCGGAACACCCGCAACCTACAACGGCAACGTCGCCGTCGCCGGTCCCGCCCAGCATCCGCGCATCGTCTACGGCCCCTATCTGGCCGACCCCGTCCATGTAGCCCTCATGCATACCAGCGCAACCGGCTACACTCCCACGCAGGCCGCTCACATCCGCGATGCCGGCCTCTGCGGCTCCTGCCACACTCTCTACACCCCAACCCTCGGCCCCGATGGAAAGCAAATCGGCCGGTTCCCCGAGCAGATGCCCTACATCGAGTGGCTGCACAGCGACTACCGAGACAAGCAAACTTGCCAGCAGTGCCACATGCCCGCCGTGAAAGGCGCCGTTAAAATCGCATCGCTCTTCGCCGAGCCACGCGACGGCGTCCATCAGCACACTTTCACCGGCGCAAATTTCCTGATGGAAGACATGCTCAACACACACCACGACGAGCTCGCCGTCGCTGCGCTCCCCACCGAGTTAGCCGCCGAGGCCGCCCGCACCAAAGCCTTCCTCCAGACGCAGGCTGCGCACGTCTCCCTCACCCCGCTCCAACTCGCTGGCAACAACCTCACCTTCGCCGTCCGTGTTGAAAATCTCACCGGCCACAAGCTCCCCACCGCCTATCCCTCGCGCCGCGCCTGGCTTCACGTCACCGTCACCGCCGCCAACGGCTCCGTCATCTTCGAGTCCGGCAAGCTCAACCCCGACGGCTCCATCGTCGGCAACGTCAACGACACCGACCCCACGCGCTACTCGCCCCACTACACCACCATCACCGCACCCGACCAGGTCCAGATCTTCGAGCCCATCCTCGGCGACTCTGCCGATCACGTTACCACCGGCTTGCTCACCGCCACGCACTACCTCAAAGACAACCGCATCCTCCCCACCGGCTTTGACAAGCAAACCGCCACGCCCGATATCGCCGTCGTGGGCAAAGCCTTGGCCGACCCCGACTTCACCGCCGGCTCCGCCACCACGCACTACGCCATCCCAGCCAGCGCCACCCAAGGCCCCTTCCGCGTCGCCGTCGAGCTCGTCTATCAGCCCATTGGCTTCCGCTGGGCCCACAACCTCGCTCCCTATCAGGCCGCCGAGCCGCAGCGCTTCGTCGGCTACTACAAGCAGGCCGCCGCCCAATCAGCCCTCGTCCTCGCCCACGCAGAAGCCACCGCCCCACCGACCGCTGCCGCCGGCAACTAGGCAGCCGCGCCGCCTCCCATGTCCCGTCCGCCGCGGCAGATGGGACATGGCAATCCAACCACCCTGCCCTGCCTGCAATGACGCTATAATCAAATCCATGCAGCAGCCGGCCAACCTTCGCACCCTTTCCATCGCGCGCACCTTTAGCGCCGGTGCGGCCAGTGCTGCGGCGGGTTCGCCCGCCTAGCTTCGTTCCACCTCATCCCTTCAAAATCTTCAACAAATTGGTTCCTCTTCAGGGTCATCGCACCCTTTTTCCGCCAGGTGCATGTGCCTCGCGCCTTTAAACTGGAGTCATCATGGAAGAGTTCAGTCGCATTCAACGCCTGCCCGCTTACGTCTTCAACATCACCGGCGACATGAAGATGGCCGCCCGCCGCCGCGGAGAAGACATCATCGACTTCGGCATGGGCAACCCCGACGGCGCAACCCCCAAACACATCGTCGACAAGCTCATCGAGTCGGTCCTCAAGCCCGCAACCCATCGCTATTCGGTCTCCAAGGGAATCCCGCGCCTACGCAAGGCTATATGCAACTGGTACAAGACCCGCTACGACGTCGATCTCGACCCCAACTCTGAAGCCATCGTCACCATCGGCTCCAAAGAGGGCATCGCGCACCTCTGCCTCGCCATCCTCGACTCCAACGACACCGTCCTCGTTCCCAACCCCAGCTACCCCATCCACATCTACGGACCCGTCATTGCCGGCGCCCACATCGTCAGCGTCCCCGTCCACGACCAGCAGCAGTTCCTCGCCCAGCTTGAGGAACTCATCCCGCGCATGACCCCGCGCCCCAAGGCGCTGATCGTCAACTTCCCGTCCAACCCCACCACGGAGTGCGTCGAGCTGCCCTTCCTCGCGCGCCTCGTAGAGCTCGCCCGCGAGTACGGCTTCCATCTCATCCACGACCTCGCCTACGCAGACATCGCCTTCGACGGCTACAAGCCCCCCAGCGTTCTCCAGGTCCCCGGTGCAAAAGACGTCGCCGTAGAGTTCTTCACCATGTCCAAGAGCTACAACATGCCCGGCTGGCGCGTCGGCTTCATGGTCGGCAACCCCGTCCTCGTCTCCGCCCTCGCCCGCCTCAAGAGCTACTTCGACTACGGCACCTTCACCCCCATCCAGGTCGCCTCCATCACCGCCCTCGAAGGCCCCCAGGACTGCGTCCACGAAATCTGCGAAATCTATCGCAAGCGCCGTGACGCCCTCATCGAAGGCCTCAACAAACTAGGCTGGGCCATCCCTTCGCCCAAAGCAACAATGTTCGTCTGGGCCCAGATCCCGGAACAGTACCGCAAACTAGGCTCGCTCGAGTTCTCCAAACTCCTGCTAACAGACGCCAAAACCGCCGTCTCCCCCGGCATAGGCTTCGGCGACTACGGCGACGGGCACGTTCGCTTCGCCCTCATCGAAAACGAAGAACGCACCCGCCAGGCCCTGCGCGGCATCAAGCAAATGTTTGCCAAAGGGTAAAAAGTGAACGGGATTACACGCAAATCGGCCGCGCATCAGAGACCTGATGCGCGGCCGATTAACTTCGAATTCAACCTGCCAACCAAAGTTCCTTAAAACGAGATGCTGATTGCAACACCGGGCCGACCTGGGAACCTGCGGTCGTGCAGGTAATAGCCGCCGTCGTCGTAATCCACGTACATATCGTCGTTCTGGTACCAGTCATCTCCCCAATACTCGGGATAAGGCTCCATCACGCTGAACCAATAGCCGCCGTACTGAAAACGCGGCCGCCCGCCAACCTCCATAAACGGCAAACCACGTATGTGAAAGCTATGGCCCATACCAAACCTCGTACGGAATCTGCCTTCGGGAACGCGATAGCCATGGTAGCCGCCGAGCTGTGCCCATGTCCGGTGCTGCGAGTCGAAGTTGTTGCCCCGATGCCGCTGCCAGCTATTCCCCTGCTGGTCTTGTCGCATGCGCTGTTGGTCCTGCCGCATGCGCTGCTGCCTCTCTTGTGGTCGTTGCTCCTGCCCGTGCCATTGCTGCTGCCCGCGCTGTTGCTGTTGCCCGCGCTGTTGCTGCTGCCCGCGCTGTTGTGCCTGCCCGTGCTGCGCGCCTGTAGACTGCGCATGGTTGTCCTGTCTATCCTGGCCGTGGCCCTTGTCGTCGTGCTGCGCGTACCCAAACGACGCGGTTGCCCCCAGCAAAAGCGAAAGCATAGCTGTATGAACCAATCCAATATGTTTCATTCTTATTGCCCCTGTTCCAATTCCAATGCTGAGAGCGCCGTTGAACGTATCCCGATCAACGGCGCTATAGCTGCTCAGTGGTAAAGCTGCTCTGCGGGGAAACTCGCTGGCACTGAACGCGCCTCTAAATGCGCCGCCGTCCCGATAGCAGGTTGAATACAAGTACAATCAGCGCAATTACGAGCAGGATATGAATCAATCCGCCCCCAATGTGTAAGCTGAAGCCCAGCAGCCACAGCACTAGAATGACTACAAAGATTGTCCAAAGCATGGCGTCCTCCTCGGTGGTACGGTTTCTGGGTTCAACTCAACTGGATTAGCGTTCCCCGGCTGCCCTTGCCTGAGACTTGGCGCCGCGAACCGAGTCAAGGAAAGCATCGGCAGAAGCCGGCACTGCAACCTTCCCATCCAGTACCGAGCGGGTGCTCGCATGGCGTCCATAGATCGCCCGCATCGAGTCGTCGTCCCGGCGAATAGATGCGCCCGTCAGCGAGATGCCCGCAAAAGCACCCCGAGCCCGCGAGTAAGTCAAAATCTCCGTATTCAGCTTCCAATCGGTGTTGGCCGAGGCATGACGCCCAACCGGACCGGCTGCCGCGGAGGCATCGCCACCAAGCTTAAAACCGCTCGAAATCAGCTGCTGCATCCCGCGCTCGTTCTGGATGACCATGACCAGATCGATGCCTTCAACGCCAATCTGCAATCCCCAGCTTCCGCCCGTGATCGCAAAGAACGCAGGCGCGCTCCAGCCATGTGCGGTCCGGCATGTCGCCACGCCACGACCGTTCTCCGCGCCGAAGACAAAACCGCCCTTCAATAGGTGAGGAACCACGGCTACGCACCGTGCATGCTCCAGAACTTCCTGGGGAATGCCGTTGTCCGGAGCAGCCATAATCTCGTTCATGACCCTGGCCGCATGATCCATCCGGTCAATCGATGCTTCCCGATCCGTCGACGCCCAGAGTGGGCAAGCCATGCTGACTAACGCAACGTACATAATGAGTTTCTTCACGAAGTACACCTTTTTCTGTCTCTGCGCTGCGCCGCTTTCTCTGCGCATGGTTCCAATGCATGAGGCAAGTCCAACCTTATGCGTTTCACACCTGCCAGTCTGAGCAATCAAGCTCACCAGCCCCTTGCCCGCCCAAAACCAGCGCCGGGCCATCCGCGCCGCTTGCGCGCTGCCGTATGCTGCTCATGACCAACTTCGATCAGGAGTCAAAGCCTATTCCGGTCATCGCAAAAATCAGCCAGGAGGCACTTGCCGAGATGATCGGCACCACCCGCTCCCGCGTCAGCTTCCTCCTCAATCGATTCCGCGACCTCGGCTCCATCGATTACAACGCCGGCAGCATGAGCGTAAACAGCTCCCTCGTCAGTGTCGTTCTCCACGACTAGGCACAGCCCGCCCTCGTCGCCGCTCTCGAAGGCCCCCAAAACCGCGTCCACAAAATCTGCGAAATCGACCGTAAGCGCAGCGACGTCCCCATCGACGGCCTCAACAAACTAGGCTCTCTTGAGTTTTCAAAGTTACTGCTGACAGAAGCCAAAACCGCCATGTCTCCGGGAATCGGCTTCGGCGACTACGGTGACGCCCACGTCCGCTTCTCTCTCATCGAAAACGAAGAACGCACCCGCCAAGCCCAGCGCGGCATCAAAGCAAATGTTCGCAAAGGGGCAAGGGTAGTGCCGCACAGATTCCCAGAGGCAAGACCGAGCCGCCCCTTGCAACGTCCGACCAACATTCTCGCCGCAATTTTTTTCAGACGAGGAGGGTTGGAGTACCGAAAGGCGCGCCATCTGCGGAATATTTCCTGAACTGGAATCGCTCGGGAGAGAACCCGTAAGAATCCTCACCAGCCAATTGACCCGCAAAGTAGAATGGCGTTATGGGTAGGGTTTTACAGCTATTCCCGGAATTCGATCCGGACTATCAGCCGGATGATTCACGGAATCCTCGCAACTTATGCGAAGTTCTTGTCGGTGATGCAAGCCGGGTACTGGCGGGCTTTCCCGATGGCCTATTCCAAACGGTAGTCACTTCCCCGCCGTATTGGGGCTTGCGCGACTACGGGGTGCAGGGGCAGATTGGCGCGGAAATGGAAGTCAACGCATATATCTCAAACCTTGTAGCAGTTTTCAGAGAAGTGCGCCGGGCTCTAGCGTCGGATGGAACACTCTGGTTGAACATTGGGGACAGCTACACGAGCGGAGGAAGAACATGGCGAGACGAAGATGCTAAAAACAAGGGTCGAGGCATGTCGTACCGCGCCCCAACACCCAATGGCCTCAAGCCTAAGGACCTGATAGGTGTGCCTTGGAAAGTAGCCTTTGCATTACAGGCGGACGGTTGGTACTTGCGATCCGACATGATCTGGAACAAGCCCAATTGTCAGCCGGAATCCGTGAAGGACCGCCCTACTCGATCGCACGAGTACATTTTTCTCTTCTCAAAATCGGAACGATATTTCTATGACCATGAATCGGTTCAGGAACCGGCACAGGACAATTCACGGCGGCGGAAAAACAGACGCAGCGTCTGGAACATCAACACTGAGCCATACGCAGGCGCGCATTTTGCCGTCTACCCGAGATCTCTAGTGAGGCTCTGTGTCGCAGCCGGATCAAGACGAGGCGACAGGGTCTTGGATCCATTTTTTGGGTCCGGTACGACTGGCGTAGTGTGCAATGAGCTAGAACGTCAATGCACAGGAATTGAAATCAGCGAAGAATACGCAAACCTAGCTAGAAATAGACTGCTCAAGGGACGTTGACTCAAATCCCCAAGTCGCATGGACGGTGCAGAGCTCTTTCCTGATTGCTTTTATTTGTAGCTTTCGTTCTGTCCCACCATCGAAGTAGAGAGCGAACTTAAGTTTCCCGTGAGCATCGTATACATAACCGTAGCTAGGCTGCGGAGTCTGACGGCTTTTCGTTTGGATGACGAGTTGCGCGTTTGTTCCCTCCTGCAGGAGCTTCTTTGGGATTTCAACCAGCTCGTAAAGATGCGATGTCGGTCCCGGCAGCAGACAGCGAAACTGAAAGATTCGCTCGTAACTGTGCATGTGGTCAAGGAACATATCGAGGAGAAGAGGCAACTCCCACGCCCCTTTGCCAAGTTCCATAAACTTACTGATGTGCAATGAGTCGATACGGATGCTTCTATCGGCTTGTGTCTTGAGGCTCACTGGAATCCCGTTAACCGTCAAATCGTGTCCACGATTTGTCCTGTTAGCGGCAAGTTGAGCGTGAATCCCAGCACGGTTCAACGATCTTTCCAAAGCAAATTCAAAACGGTCCTTGCTCAATGCTTGGCGGCTGAATGCATGGTGGATACGAAGCGCATCACCTAACATGTCGAGTACTGCGGGGGTGACGATGTCTGAATCCTCTTTGCGATGAAATTCATAGGGAAGATCAAACTGCCGAATCACCGCAGCGACCCAATCGATTTGGGACGGCGTCAGAACTGCGAGAGCCTGGCAAAGCGTTTTCACGAGATTGGGATCAGCCGCCACCGCTGCCAATTGTAGTGTCCAAAAATAGTACACTTGCTACCAATCGGCGTACTTGAACCTCATCAGGCACTGGGCAGGTGTCCCATATCTGAATGTTCCTTGAAACGGAGGGGTGAAGGTCCCGTCCATAGGTGCCCCAGCTCCCGATTCTGAGACCTGGGACAGCAGAAAACTCAACCCAGCAAACTCCCACGAAACTCAAGCCGCATCCTCCAACCTCACCGTAACCTTGCGCCCCAGCGCCGCCGCAGTATTCACCAGCGCATCCAGCGAGAACCGCGCAATCCGACCGCGCAGCAAATCGTTCATGCGCGGCTGTGTCACCCCGCACCGCGCCGCCGCCTCAGCCTGAGTCCAGCCGCTCTCTTTCAGCAGATCGGCGATCTGCTGCATCAACGTCGAGCGCAACCGCAGATTGGCCGCATCTTCCGGCGTATCCGCCAGCGCATCCCACACGCTCTTGAACGTCTCCGCCTTCGCTTTTCTCATAACCCACCTCGCATCCGTTCCGAGGCGCTGCTTCAAGGTCGCGAATCGCGAAGAATCCGGCGGACCTCATAATTCATTTATATCCATCCTGATATAAACCACAAGAACCCAGCCGACCCGCCAAAACCCTCTGCGAGCCCAGCATTCAGCCAGCTAGCGGATAAGAGCTAAGAGCTGCCCTTTGCATACAATTACCCCCATCGAGCGCACAATAAGGGCAGCCCTCACTCCACGCGCCACCGTTTCACACCCCAAAGGCCGAGAGACCCCCACCCCCCTATTCCCTGTGAAACTGTGGAGCCTTTAGAATCAGCCCCTTACAGCCACCAAAATCCACCACCGCACAGTCAGAAACAGCCAAAAAATCGCAACTAACCATCCACTTTTTCAACAACTTACCCGCCAAATTCCTGCTGAAATCCGCTGACGAAAAATCGCGAAAAAAGACCCGAAAATTGAAGCAAAACAGGGTGTAAACGGCCCCCAGCGCCAACTTTTTCGCTCCCGCTGATCGCTCCGCAAAAATCTCCCGCCAGCAGCCACCAATCGTCCATTTCCCCTCGCCTCAACCTCAGAAAACGAACTTCATCGCATACTTCCTCTCCCAATCTGCACCAGAACCAGTTCAACTCATCGAACCCCGTCAGATTTATGCACCAAGACTGGTGAAATCCACAAATTAATCATTTTTTTGCACTTGCTTCCACAGATTGAACGGGCCTAAGCTCCTTTTCAGTTGATGACTTGGCAGGGAATTGGAAACGCAGTTCCGGTCTGGCAAGACGATGCAGGATGCGGTGGAACTCGACACTTCAAAGTCGGCTTGCCGGCGATGAAGGGCCCGATTGAAATTGTAAAAATGCATCCAGAGTCAGACGGGAACGTGCAAAGCCCGATTGGACACGAAGATTCATCCGCAGCCCCGCTGAGGATGCAAGGTTCGAGGAGAACCGGGAGTCATCATCGACCCAGGCCGTAGATGCAGGATTCGGGGAAACCCGAAGACGCAGGGACGGTCAAGCCGGAGGGTGCGGAAACCGAGGCAACTCGGGGAACCATCAGTCGGCGCCAAGGGAGAGGGAATTCGGGGCAACCCGGAAACTCAGACCCGAGGCAAAGCCGGAAGGTGCAGAGCACGGGGAAACCCGCCGCCACACCGGGAGGCGCAGCCGGAACGCAAAGCTGAGGGGCAACCCAAAGCCGCCAGCGCCAGCAGCGCCGAAGGACGACAATCGCGGGGCAACTCGCGGGGTTCGTCGCCGGCAAAGCCGGAAGATGCAGTCGCCGGGGAAACCCGGAGGACACATCGGCAGGCGCAACTGGAAGAGCGAAAACGTCGGGGCAACCCGTGGATTCAATCCCAGGAGCGCTGAAGGATGAGAGATTCGAGGCGACTCGAAGATCCATCGCCGGCAAAGCCTGAAGATGCAGGGTGCGGGGCAACTCGCAGCCACATCGGGAGGCGCGACCGGGGTAGCAGAGCTGAGGGGCGACCCAAAGCTTTAGCACTGGATGCGCTGAAGGATGCGAGAATCGAGGTAACTCGAAACTCCATCGCGGGCAGAGTCATTGAGTTGAGGAAGTCGGGGAAACCCGGAACCTCAGCGCATGGCCGAACGGGTTGGTGCATGGTCCGAGTAACTTGTAAGGTCACCCTATTGAGGCGCCAGAGACTTCGGTTTCTGGCGTCTTCGTCTGTGCGCGCCTTTTCGCCAGCCATCCGCACTCCGAGGAGTAAAATATCCACGGAGATACCCAATGAAAGTCCATGTCCTGAGAGCGGGAACCATTGTCCTTCTCGCTGTCTTCGTTTGCTCCTTCGCGTCAGCGCAAATAAGCACCCCCTCCGACAACAGCGCCTTCTCCATTCCAAAGGCGCAGTTGATCCAGCCTGCGGAGTTGAGTCGTCTGCTCCACACCAGTGGCGCGGACAAACCGCTGATCCTGCAAGTCGGTTCGCGAGTTCTCTTTACCGAGGCGCATATCGCCGGGGCGGAATACGCCGGACCCGGATCGCAGCCCGAGGGCCTCCAGAAGCTTCAGAGCAGAGTCGCCCCGCTCTCCCGCAAAACCCTCATCGTGCTCTATTGCGGCTGCTGCCCATGGAATCGCTGCCCCAACATCGCGCCCGCCATCAGGCTTCTCCACACCCTAGGGTTCACCCGCGCCAAGGCTCTCTATCTGGCCGACAACTTCGGCACCGACTGGGCCGAAAAGGGATATCCGGTTGAGCGCGGCCGTTAGCGGAAATGCACCGCAAATGGAGCTCCGCATCGGCCAATGCCGCATCCCTTTGGGCAGGATCCTTCCGCGCCGCTTTCTTGCAGTGATTCTCCTCGTGGGAACTGCTGTTGCCGCGCTCGGCGCGCCTTCCGCTCTTGCCGCCAAATCCCTGGTCGGCAAAAAAGCGCCTAACTTCGTGCGCACCGGCCTAAACGGCGCCAGGCTCGATCTAAAAAACTACCGCGGCAAAGTGGTGCTGCTCAACTTCTGGGCCACCTGGTGCGCCCCCTGCCAGATTGAGATGCCCATCTTCGCCGCATGGCAGCGCCAAGACGGCCCCCAGGGCCTCCAGATCATCGGAATCTCCATGGACGACGGCCCCACCCCCGTGCGCAAGCTGCTCTCAAAAATGAAGCTGACCTATCCGGTTGCAATGGGAGACGCCCATCTTGGAGAGCTCTATGGTGGCGTTCTTGGTCTGCCGCTGACCTACCTGATCGATAGAAACGGAATCGTGCGCGCGCGATTTCAGGGCGAAACCGATCCGAAAATCATCGAGAAGCAGTTAAAGCTGCTACTGCTTCGTCGCTGATGATTGCCGGGAGGAGTTGCACCAGCGCCTGCCACTAGTGTGCAGCCACCCTTGCCAGCCCTCTTCATTCGAAAGCCGGAGGGGCCTTCATTTGCAACCCAACTCGCGTACACTTGTGCCGGCCGCTGGCCGTCTGCGCACAGCGAGGGACTCTACTGAGCCGGTGCCGACTGCTGCGGCTTCGACATCCCACGGATGTAAAGGACCAGGTTCCATACCATCGTGTCGTTCGCGCGTCCCTGAGCCTCCGGCGGCATCTTGTCCTTGCCGTTACGGATGACTTCGAACAGTGCCCCGTCCGGCTTGTCGGCCAGTGTCTTTGCATCTGTGAAGTCGGCCAAAGTAAGGCCCATGCTCTTGGCTACCTCCGTCTGGCCATTTCCGTTCTCGCCATGGCACATTGCACAGTCAATTGTGTATATGGCTTTCGCTTTGGCCTGCGACTCTGCCGTCGGCTTCACCGGGTTTGTGGCGGTTGGGGCGGGTACGGGTGCAGGGGTGGTATCCTGCGGCGCAGCCCCAAGCGTCGGAGTCGGGGTAAAAGCGAACAAGATAACTGCGGAAAACAGCATCAACGACTTCAACATAACACCCTCCTCAAAAAATCAGATGCCAATAAACAGGCGTCTCTTTGTGTCGATTGGTTTCTGGCACGAATTATAGGCCCAATTGCCCGGAAGGGCCAACGTCGAGACGAGAGATGTTGAATTCATGAGCTGGCGCGCCGTTCGAAACGCGTGCCGCATCCCAAGGTGTTCGAAATAGGAATCGCGATCTCGCAGTGAGGACCTCGTCTGCGTGGCCTCAGTGAATCGCTGACGTGCCAGAACCCTCGCCCGGCTTGTTTTTGCTCAGCAGAAAGGCCAACGCTACCAGACCCAGCGACATCCACGACAGCTCCATGTACACGTCCTGATAGCCCTGCATCTCCGCCTGGCGGTTGAGCTGCGCGTACATGTTCGCCAGCGCCATGCTCATGCCGTTCGAGCCGCCAAAGTGCCCGCCGAGGAATTCTGCGAGCGCCTGTGCTTGCTGCTGAAACGCAATGGAGCCTGCCTGCATTGCACTCTGCAGATGTTGCTGGTGCCACGCTGCCCGGCTCGTTACCTGCGCGTTGGTCAGGGCGATCAGGATGCTGCCGCCGATGTTGCGGGCAAAGTTGATCAGGCCAGCCACCTGGTTGCTCTCTTCCCTCGGCATCCCAACATACGCAGCCGTGGTGATGGAGATGAAGCAGAAGGGCAGTGGAAGCATCTGGACGACACGCAACCACGACGCGGCGGCAAAGGTCATGTCGAGGGTTGAGACCATGGCCGCGTAGCGAAAAGTAATCACAAACAGGCTGAACCCGATCACCGTCAGCGTACGAGCAGAGAACCTGCCCGTCGCGTAGCCAGCCAAAGGCATCACAAACAGAAGCGCGAAGCCTCCCGCCGTTAGCGCCATACCGGCGTTCGTCGCGGTCCAGCCCAGCAGTTGCTGCATGAACTGCGGTTGCAATACGGTATTTGCGTTCAGCACCCCGCCCACCAGCATCATTAGGAAGCAGCAGATGGCGAAATTCTTGTAGCGAAACAGCTTCAGATTCATCAGAGGATTTTTCTGGCGCCACTCCCACACCACCAGGCCAATCATGCCCGCAACAAACAGAAACCCGAAAAACAGGATGAACCCGGAAGAGAACCAGTCGTTCTCTTCGCCCTTGTCGAGCATGATCTGCAGCCCGCCCATGGCGATGGTCAAAAAGCCCAAGCCAACATAATCCATGTGCCGCAGCCGCGAGCGGTCGGGCTTGATCCACGGCGGATCGTCCACTAGCCGCGTCACCAGAATGAATGCCAGAATGCCGACCGGAATGTTGATGAAAAATATCCAGCGCCAGGAGAAGTTATCCGTAATCCAGCCGCCAAGCGTGGGCCCGATCGACGGCGCCAGCACTGTAACCAGGCCGTAGATCGAAAAAGCCTGCCCGCGCTTCTGCGGCTCGAAGGAGTCGGCCATGATGGCCTGAGCCATGGGCTGCATTCCGCCACCGCCCGCTCCCTGCAAGACTCTGCAGATCAGCAGAATGGGCAGCGTGGGCGCCGCACCGCACAAAAAGCTGGATACCGTAAACACCACAATGCAGAAAACGAAAAAGTTACGCCTGCCCATCACGCTTGAAGCCCATCCACCCAGCGGCAACACGATGGCATTCGCGACCAGGTAGCTGGTCAGCACCCAGGTTCCCTCGTTTGTGCTCGCGCCCAGGGTGCCTGCAATATGCGGCAGAGCCACGTTGGCAATCGACGTATCCAGCACCTCCATGAACGCAGCCAAAGCCACGGTCATGGCAATCAGCCATGGATTTGCCCGCGGCTTCCAGCTGGCGTGCCCGGCCGGGTCGGGATTTTCCATGTGCCTGGCCGGGGCCGGCGATGCGGGCTGCAACTCTGACAACAGTTTTCTCCTCTACCTTTCGTCTCTCGTATAGGCTGGCCGGGGAAGTGCGGTGCCTTGAGGGGGTCAATTTGGCCTGAGCATACTTGGCGCAGGCTTGTTTCTAATCTTGCTTGGTTTCGATTAGATTCGCTCCCCTGCCTCCAGGGTTCATCGATTCGTTGCCCGTCCCTTCACCCCGGCCGGAGTCCAATGGAAGCAGGCCTTTCATTTCTCGCTTCCGGCGAACCGATATAACCTAGGACAAATGCACACCCCGCCCAGAAAGCAGCCCCAGCGCGGCATGGAGGCCTTTGCCTCCCGCGACTTCAGGCGGTTTCAGTTGGCCCGTGTCATGGCCGTCCTGGGCTATGCAGCCCAGTCGGTGGCCGTCGCCTGGCAGGTGTATTCCATCACCCATCGCGCCATCGACCTCGGCTACACAGGCCTGGCCCAGTTTGTGCCGGGGCTCCTCTTTTTGCTGCCCGCCGGTCACGCTGCCGACCGTTTCGACCGCCGCCAGATTATCCTCGTCTGCTACGGCCTCCAGGTTTTCTGCACTACGGCACTGCTCATGCTTGCCCTTGCCGGCGTGCACAGCGTCTATCCCATCTATATCGTGCTCTTCTTCATCGGCACCGCCCGCACCTTCTCCGGGCCGGCCGCCGCCGCGCTGATTCCTCACCTCGTTCCCGAGGTGCACTTCGTCAACGCCGTCACCTGGGGCGCAACCGTCTTTCAATTCGCCACCATCGTTGGTCCCGCTCTGGGAGGCATTCTATTCACGCTCCCCCTTGTCCACTTCGTGCCCAATACTTTGTTGCAGGGCGCAGGCATTGTCTACGTCTTCACCCTCGGTACTCTGGGCTGGGCCCTGGTGCTGATAGCAAGCATGCATACGCGCGTCGGACGCATGGAGCACCGCGCCATCTCGCTCAAGGTTGTCCTGGCCGGCTTTCAATATATGAGCCAATCGCCTCTGCTGCTCGGCGCCGCATCCCTCGACCTCTTCGCCGTTCTGCTGGGCGGGGCCGTCGCGCTTACGCCCATCTTCGCCAGTGATATTCTGCGCACCGGCCCCCGCGGGCTGGGCCTGCTGCGGGCGGCTCCTGCCGCGGGAGCGGTAATTATGTCTCTGCTCATGGCCCGTTTTCCTTTCCGCCGCCGCACTGGATTGCGCCTCTTCGTTTCCGTAGCCGTCTTTGGCGCGGCCACAATCATCTTCGGCCTCAGCCGTCATCTCGGCCTCTCGCTGGCTGCTTTGTTCGTGGCCGGTGCGGCCGACTCCATCAGCGTCATCATCCGCGGCTCGCTGTTGCAACTTGCCACTCCGCCAGAAATGCGCGGCCGCGTCAGCGCCGTCAACTCCCTTTTCATCGGAGCATCCAACGAACTGGGCGAATTCGAGAGCGGCCTCACCGCGCAATGGTGGGGCGCAGTGCGAGCCACCGTTTACGGCGGCATCGGCGCGCTCGCCATTGCCGGTTTGTGGTCCGTACTCTTTCCCAGCTTGCGCCACGCCGACGAACTTTCCGCCGAAGCCCTGCGCCCGCAGGCCGCGCACGACGCAGCGCAAGGAGGCTGATGCCTGAAACTGCGAAAGCGCGTCCTGCCCCAGCCGCTTCCCGCTCAATCCCACATGGCGTGTGCTGTCGCGCTTCTATCCTTCAAATTCGCTGTTTCCATTTCCTGTTCCACTCGGTCCATCAGTTCAGCGGCAGAGCCATCCGCCGTCGACCACCAGCACGTGCCCCTGGATATAATTGCCAGCCTCGGACGCCAGAAGCACTGCGGCTCCGGCCAGATCTGAAGGCAGCCCCCAGCGGCCCATCGGAATTCTGCTCAGAATTGCGGCCGCACGCACCGGGTCCGCGCGCAGTGCGGCAGTGTTGTCCGTCGCCATGTAGCCGGGAGCAATCGCATTCACGTTGATGCCCTTGTCGGCCCACTCATTTGCCAGCGCCTTGGTGAGTTGCGCCACCGCTCCCTTGGCCGCCGCGTATCCAGGCACCAGAATGCCGCCTTGGAACGAGAGCAGGGATGCGGTGTTGATGATCTTGCCGTGCCCCTGCGCCAGCATCAGGCGCCCCGCGTACTGGCTTAGGAACCATACGGCATTCAGGTTTGTATTGATCACCGTGTTCCAAAACTCCTCGGAGTGTTCGGCGGCGGGTGCGCGGCGGATGGTGCCCGCGTTGTTTACCAGAATGTCGATCGAGCCAAACTCCTTCACAGTATCGTCTACAAGCATTCTGGCGACCGCCTTGTCGCATACATCCCCCGAACGGCAGATGAACTTCACGCCTGTCTTTTTTACTTCCTTAATCGTCGATTCCAAAACCTGGTCGTAGTTGTGCAGCGTTACATTTGCGCCTGCCTGTGCAAAGGCGATGGCCATTCCGGCGCCCAGCCCCTGTCCGGATCCTGTGACCAGCGCGTTCTTGCCCTTGAGACTAAATAAATCGAGGATTCCCATGAATTTGCTCCTTATCTTTCACACGGTGAGTGGTTCTGTCGGTCGGAATTCTTGGTGGTCATTCAACGTGGCTTGCCTGGCGCCAAACCTTTGCATCAGTATCGGCCGCGCGGAACCTTCTTTGCATTGATCACCGTCACACCTGACACGGTTGCTGCGTCCGGCGACAACATCGAAAAGCGCCTGTCGAGTTGCAAGAACCCCTCAGAAATGTTCAAATCAAGTGAATGAAACAGGGGTGCTCCACTGGAGTGGGGCTGAGAAATACCCTAGAACCCGATCCGGATAATACCGGCGTGGGAAGTTTTCGAAGCCGTTCGGCCTTCTTCCTCGATTCCATCTGAGTTCCCCTTTTTCATGCTGAAATCAAGGGGAATCCATGTTCTGTCGCACCGCCGTCCGCATCTCTGCAACCTCCTTCGCCGCATCGCGCGCCTGCGCGCTAGTGCTGGTCTGCTGCCTCGCTGCCTCCCTCCGCGCCATATCGCAGAGTCCTGGTCAAGCGCCTGCCAACACGCTTTCTGGCGCGTCGAAGTCTGCCCCGGTCCAGCAGAAGCTCACGCCAGTCACGACCACAGTCATCGTTCACGGAGAAGCCACGGACGACTACCTGCCCGAGACAGTGAATGTCGGCACCCTGGACGGCGCAACCCTGCTGCAGGCCCCTGTTTCCGCCACTGTCGTCACCCGCGACCTGCTCAACGACCAGATTTCCCGCCTGCTCTCCGACGTAGTCAAGAACGACGCCTCCATCGGCGAAGACTATGCCCCCGTCGGCTACTACGGAGATTTTCAGATCCGCGGATTTCCCATCGATCTCGCCACCGGACTCCAGATCAACGGCATGACTATCGCCGGCGAGCAGGACGTGCCGCTCGAAAACAAGCAGGGCGTCGAATTTCTCAAAGGTATTGCCGGCATTGAGAGCGGCGTAGCCTCTGCCGGCGGCCTCATCAACTACGTCACCAAGCGCCCGGCAGCGATTAAAGCCGTCGATCTGGCCACCGATTATCGCGGCACTGCCTACGGCGCCGTCGACCTCGGCCATCTCTTCGGCAGCCGCAAGCAGGTAGGCGTGCGCATCAACCTCGTTGGCGAAAGAATCCAAAGCTACGTCAACGGCGCAGATGGCTGGCGCGTTATGGGTGCCGGCGCGGCAGACTGGAAGATCAGCCCCAACGCGACATTGAACGGCGACTTTGAGTACCAGCACAAAGTAGAGCGTTCGGTAAGCGGCTATCAGCTACTCGGCGGAACCACGATCCCCGATTTGAGCCACATCTACCCTTCCAACATGCTTGGCGAGCAATCATGGGCTAAACCCAATACCTTTGATACCTTCAACACCGACGCGCGCCTAGATTACGATCTGCCCCACGCCTGGCGCGCCTTTGCCGCGGCCAGCTTCAGCCACTCGCTCATCGATGACAATGTCGTCTATGCCTACGGCTGCGGTTACCAGTCAGCCTGCCAGAGCGGTGGCGGCACCGCGCCCGATTATTTCTTCGCCCCCGATGGCGGCTACGATATCTACGATTACCGCGACCCCGGCGAACTCCGCATCGACGCCCAGGCCGAAGCCATGGTTACCGGCCACTTCTCCACCGGACCAATCACGCACGACCTCACTGCCGGCGGCGTTCTCTTCCTGCGTAGCGTCCAGCAACCCGGCTTCTTCACGTCTGCAAATCCCTACTCGCCCGACGGCGTTGTGCAGAATGGCGCCGTCTACACTTATGTCGGCTCCGACAACATTTACCAACCCACCACGCCCGTCGATCTGGCCTCCGCCGAAGATCCGCATCAATCCGCAGGTCCACGCAGGCTTTGGGAAAGTAACCATCAGGCCGCCCTCGTCCTGCAAGACCGCATTCATCTCCCCGGCCGTTTCCAACTGCTCGCCGGTGGCCGCTACGAATCCCTCCGCGACCACAATTACTCGCCTTATGCGGGTTGCGCCGATTTCTCCGATCCGGCTGCATGCGCGCCCGTCTTCACTGACAAGCCCCTCTGGCTGCCACAGTACGCCGTAACCTTCAACCCGGTTGATAATCTCACGCTCTACGCCAACTACGGCGTACTGATGTCGCTCGGTCCGCAAGCGCCCTGGTGGGTCGATAACGGAAGCCAGTTTCTCGCGCCGTTCTTCACCCGCCAGACCGAAATTGGCGCTAAGTTCCAGCCCGGACAGCGAATCCTGATCACCACCGCCTTCTTCCACATGCGCGCTCCTTTCTTCTATCCAAAAATTCTTCAAGCTCCCGACAATTTCTGCCCAACCGGCAGCGCAGGCGATCAATGTTTTGAATCCGACGGCCACGAAACCCACGATGGCATCGAACTGAACGCCGAAGGCAAGGCCGCGAGTTGGCTGCGCCTGAGTGGCTCGGCAACGGCTCTTCGCGCGCTCTCCAGCGACACCGGCACGCCCTCGTTCGACAACAAGCAAGTGCTCAACGTCCCCCATCTGCACACCACGCTGTTCGCCGATCTGGCTCTGCCACACGCGCACGGCCTCCATCTGATGCCCGGCTGGAGCTACACCGGCCGCAAAGAAGCCACGCGCGACGACGCTGTCAGCGTACCCGCCTACAACCTCTTCAATCTCGGAGCGCGCTACACCCCCGGCGGCGAAAAGGGCCACGTTACCATGCGCCTCTATGCCGACAACATCACCGACAAGCGCTACTGGAAAGACACCGGCGCAAGCTACGGCGATACCTTCATCCACCTCGGCGCGCCCACCACCGTGCGCCTCTCTGCCCATTACACTTTCTGAGGAGTCTCTGATTAAATCCGCGTTTTGAAAAGACGCGGCTTCAGTCGTGCCGCAAACGCAATAAGATCGACAAGGGGTTCAGCCCCCGAGGCAGAATGAGCGCACCCGCAAAAGTACACGGCATGGACGGCACCCTGGTCGCACCCGACTGGCCGCCGCTAACCCTCGCCGAAGTGCGCACACTGCTCGCGCACTTTCCCGCGCTGGGCGAACCAATAGAAATTCTATCCATCAGCCCGCGCCCGCTCTCCGCCGCCAGCATCGTCAACACCACATCCGGCCGCGCCTTCATCAAGCGCCATCACCGCACCGTCCGCAACGCCGAAGGTCTCGCAGAGGAGCACTGCTTTCTCGTTCACCTGCACGCTCACGGTGCCTCCGTTCCGCGCGTCTTCGTTTCCGCCTCCGGCCACACCGCCATCGAAATCGGCGACTGGACTTACGAGGTCCACGAAACACCCAACGGCGTTGATCTTTATGAAGACGCCATCTCCTGGACACCTTTCCGCACTGCTGCCCACGCGCACTCCGCCGGCCAGGCCCTCGCGCGCCTCCATTGCGCGGCACAGGGATTTACTGCCCCGGTCCGCAAGCCGCAACCGCTCGTGGCCAGCTTCACAATCTTTGCCGCAAATGATCCAGGAATCGCTCTCGAACACTATCTGTCCGCGCGTCTATCGTTGTCCTCGAATGCCGCAGTCCGCGCCCACTGCAAGCAAGCTCTCCAATTGCTCGCTCCCTTCCATGCGCAGCTTCTCCCGCTCCTGCCCGCCTTACCGCCGCTCTGGACGCACAACGACCTGCACGCCTCCAACCTCATCTGGAGCGACTTTAGCGACAGCGCGCAGGCCACGGCAACCATCGACTTCGGCCTCGCCGACCGCACCAACGCCGTCTACGACATAGCCAACGCTATCGAGCGCAACATCGTCGAGTGGCTCGTCCTCGTCGCCGATCCAGACCACCCCGACGATGTGCCCGTCCACCTCGACCACCTGCACGCTCTGCTCGAGGGCTACGAATCGATCCACCCGCTCTCCGCAGCAGAAGCCGCCGCCCTCGCCCCCATGACCGCCCTCTGCCATGCCGAATTCGCGCTCTCAGAATCCGATTATTTTCTAGGCGTGCTCCACTCTGCAGAAAAGGCCCCCATGGCCCACGACGGCTGGCTCGTCGGTCACGCCCGCTGGTTCCACGGCCCCGCCGGCCGCAATCTGCTGGAAGCAATTGAAAGCTGGGCCGCAACCCGCGGGCATCGCGCGCAAAAAGTTGGCGCGCCATGACGGAGTTAGCAATCGCAAACTACCTTGCCGCGCATTGGCTTGAGATATCCGGAACCGTCACCACCGTGATCGGCATCTGGCTCACCACGCGCCGACTGCTCATCTGCTGGCCCGTGGTGCTGGCCGCAGACTTTCTCTACCTCGCGGTTTTCTTCCGCGCGCGCCTCTTTTCCGACGCGCTTCTTCAAGTCTTCTTTGTCGCTTTCACCCTCTATGGCTGGTGGCACTGGTGGCGCGGCGTGCGCCAGGAGGGCGAAGTCCGCGTGGTCCCGCTCAATCTGCGCGGCTGGCTAGCGGGCCTCGCCGCTGGCGCTTTCGGGGCAGTTCTGCTCGGCTGGCTCATGGTGCGCATCGGCGCGGCTCTGCCCCACCTCGATGCAACGCTCGCCAGCTACAGCCTCGTCGCCAGTTGGTGGGCAGCGCGCAAACACACCGCAAACTGGTGGCTCTGGATCGCCGTCGATCTCATCTACATCGGAGAGTATATCTACAAGGATTTGCAACTGACGGCCCTGCTCTACGCTGGCCTTGTAGTGCTGGCCGTGGTCGGCCTGCGCGACTGGCGTCGCGCAGAGGTCGCCGCCTAAATCGCAGCCTGCACGACGTTCTCTAGCGGCTCGCCCTTCATGTAGCGGCGCAGTTCCCCCGCCGCCGTCCGCAGCGCGCGTGGCGTAAACTCCGCGCTCGATCCGCCGATATGCGGCGTGATCAGCAGATTCGGGCAGCTCCACAGCGGATGCCCTTCCGGCAGCGGCTCGGGATCGGTCACGTCAATCGCCGCGCGAATCCTCTCCGAGTGCAGCGCCTCCACCAGCGCATCGGTCTGCACAATTGGCCCCCGCGCCGCATTCACCAGCAGCGTCCCCTGCCGCATCAGCGCAAACTGATCGGCACCAATCAACCCCCGCGACTCCTCGGTCGAAGGCAGAATCAGAACCACCACCTCGGCTCGCGGCAGCAAATTGTCCAGCTCACTAACGGCATGGACATCGGGTTCCGTACGCGCACTCCGCGCCACGCGCATTACCTCTACATGGAATGGCGCAAGCATCCGCTCAATATCCTTGCCGATCGAGCCGTACCCCACCAGCAGCACCGTCTTGCCTGTCAACTCCTCCAGCATCACCGGCGGATACCACGGTCGTTTGTCCCCCGTGATCGCGACGTAGTGCGGTGGCGCTTCAAATCTCCGCTTCCATCGGCCTTCCTGCTGAATGTCGTAGTACATCGGAAAGTACTTTAGCATCGACAGAATCGCCGCAATCGTCCACTCGGCTGTGCAAATGTTGTGTGCCCCGCGTGCATTGCAAATCGTCACATGCGGTCCCACCAGCGGCGGAATCCACTCCGTTCCCGCCATCATCGACAGGACCAGCTTCACGCCGTGCAGCCGCGGCCACGCGAGTGTAGCTCGGTTCGAATACGGATCGGGAATCCACACATCGATCTCGATGTCGTGGTCCGGTGGGTCCGGTATACGAACCAGTTCCACTCCTTCGGGGAAATCGCGAAGAAGCTCCGCGCGCAATATTCCTGGGTATCCAAGTCGTAGCATAGGGTTCGGTTGGGCCCAGCATCTGCGAGGGCCTCGCTCTCATCCTACCGCAGACATCTGGCCGCCGCACCTGTATCCGCCATCGCCCTCTATGAGAACATTTAACCGCAGGCAACATTTATGCGGCTCAGGCTCAGCAAGACAGACTCCCAGCAGAAACTCGCGGTAAAGCTACGCATGGATACCGCGGAGAATTCTGGATTTCTCACATGGGAGCATCGGCATCTTCTCATTCATGCCGCAAAAACAGCGCTCGCCGCCACCCTCTGCTGGTGGCTCGCGCAGCGCTTCGGCCTGCACGATGGATACTGGGGCTCCATCAGCGCCATCATCGTCATGCAGTCCAATGTAGGTTCCACCGTTAACGCCTCGCGCGATCGCCTGCTGGGCACCGTCATCGGTGCAGCCATTGGCTTCCTGTTCTCCACGTTTGGCGTGCTTCCCTGGAACTTTATGCTCGCGGTTCTCACCGCAATCATCGTCTGCGGTCTCCTCGGTCTCCGCAACAGTTCGCGGCTCGCGGGCGTTACCATCACCCTCGTGATGCTCATCCACAAGGAAGGCCCACGCTGGGGACTTGCCATGGATCGCGTGGGAGAGGTGATTCTCGGTATCCTCGTTGCTCTCGCCGTTACAACGCTGGTGTTTCCCGACCGCGCCCGTCTTCGACTGCGCGATGGCCTGTCCAAGGAATTCCTCGTTCTAGCCACTTTTTTCGAAGCCATTCTCGAGGGATTTCGTGGTGCGCCCTCTCAGAATCTCTCCGCGCTGCGCGACGATGTTCAGGCATTGCTGAGTAGCAACAACAAGCTACTAGAGGCCGTGCGCAATGAACCTTCGGGCGGTCCCGGATGGCGCGAGGGACTTAACATGCTCTCACAATTCGGACACTCGCTCTTTGACGCCCTCCTAGCCCTTCAGTTCTCCGTTGAAGGCAGCCACGAGGATGGATATGCGCAGCAGCTTGAGCCGGCCTTGAAGCAACTGGCAGTGGACATTCGAACAGGCTTTCACCACGTCGCCGGCTGCATTCACAAATGGAGCTTTTATATTCCGCCGCAGAGCATGAATCTCGAACAGGACATCGCCGAGCTTGAAGCCCGCATGGAAGCGGTGCGGCACACCGGCATCGGCTTTTCACAGGCTGAGATTCTGCGCGCCTACGCCGTGCAACTGCATTTAAAGCAAATTGCCCGTCTGCTCCGCGCCTCACGTGTCGAAACCGGTCGGGCCATCGGCGAAATGCAGAAGTAGCAGCGTCCCGGTTGCCCAGCCTGGGCAGCACGTCTTTGTCGCCAGAGCGGCATTACGAGCATCAAACTGCTAGCAGCTCCGTATAAACCGCCATCCCCACCACAGCGTCGGCGCCCAGTGCATCCAGCGCGTCCACTTCCTCCTGGCTGCGAATCCCTCCAGCCACAATCAACTGCCGCTCGGTCAGCTTGCGCAGCCGAGCAGCCGTCTCAATGGGAAAGCCCTGCATCATCCCCTCACCATCCACATGCGTGTAGAGAAATGCCGCAGCGTGAGCCTCAAGCTGTGGCATCGCCTCATCCGGTGTCAGCGCAACCTCCGCCTTCCAGCCCTTCACCGCAATGCGCCCATTCTTGGTATCAATGCCCGCAACAACCTGCTCAGCACCAATGCTCGCGGCCAACTCGGCCGCAAACTTCGTATTCACCGTATCGCTCTCAGAGAACAGCGCCGAGCCAATAATCACGCGCTTCGCCCCAGCATCCAGCACCTGTCGCGCGCGCTCAATCGAGTGGATGCCACCGCCCGCCTGTACGGGCAGCCGTTTGGCAATCTGCGCAACCAGCGCGGAGTTGTCGCCCTGTCGCATCGCCGCATCCAGGTCGATCAACTGAACCAGAGGGAATTTCGAAAACTTCTCGATCCAGTATTCACAATCGTCAAACGCAAGGCGTAGCTTCTCGCCCTGCACAAGCTGAACAATCCGCCCGCCCAGCAAATCAATCGATGGAATCAGCATGGCAACCTCACAGATACGCCGGCCTTTGCCAGCTCTTCCTTGAGCGAACGCGCGCTCGAAACCCCGAAGTGAAAGATACTCGCAGCCAGGGCCGCATCGGCCTTGCCGCGCCCGAACACATCCGCAAAGTGCTTCACCGTCCCCGCTCCCCCCGACGCAATCACAGGAATCCGGACAGCCTCACTCACCGCGGCCGTCAGCTCGCAGTCAAAACCCGCACGCGTGCCATCGGAATCCATCGAGGTCAGCAGAATCTCGCCCGCCCCGCGTTGCTCGGCCTCACGCGCCCACTCCACCACACGTCGTCCCGTCGGCTTGCGCCCACCCTGCACAAACACCTCCGCATCGCGCACCGGGTCAGCCGCCTTCGGGTCGCGCTTAGCGTCGATCGCTACGACAACGGCCTGCGCACCAAAGCTCCTCCCAATCGCATCAATCAATGTCGGGTCGGCCAGCGCCGCAGAGTTCACGCTCACCTTGTCCGCGCCCGCATCGAACACCTGTGCCGCGTCGTCCGCCGTGCGTATCCCGCCCCCAACGCAGAAAGGCACAAAAAGTTCTCGCGCCGTCCGCCGCACCGTGTCGAGCAGCGTGGCGCGCCCCTCGTGCGTCGCAGTAATGTCCAACAGCACAATCTCATCCGCGCCCTCGCGCGCATGCCGCGCCGCCTGCGTGGCGGGGTCACCGGCATCGACAATATCGACAAACTTCACACCCTTCACGACACGGCCGTCATGCACATCGAGACAAGCGATGATTCTCTTCGTGATCATTTCGTTCCCGTCGCTTCCCACGAAAGAAAATTGCGAAGAATCTTCACTCCCGTCGCCCCCGATTTCTCTGGATGAAACTGCACGCCCATCACGTTGCCGCGCTCAACCGCCGAGGCAAAAGGCTCAATGTACTGCGTAACCGCTGCAGCATCCGCTGTCACCGGAGCTTTGAAGGAATGTGTGAAGTAAACAAACTCACCTGGCTCCACGCCCGCAAGCAGCCGCGACCCTTTCCGAATTTCTAGCGAATTCCAACCCACATGCGGAACCTTTTCAGAACTCTCGGCGAACCGCGCGCACTTTTCAGAAAAATATCCAAGCCCCGGCTGCCTCGGCGCTTCGCTCGAACCCGCATAAAGCCACTGCATCCCCACGCAAATGCCGAGAAAGGGCACGCCCCGCGCAATCGCCGCGCGAATCGCCCCAGTCAGACCAGTCGCATCCAGCCGCTCCGTCGCTGCAAAATGCCCCACGCCTGGCAGCACGATCCGCTCAGCCGCTTCCACCATCGCTAGGTCGCCGTCGGTCACAATCGTCTCCGCACCCAGGTGCCGCAGCGCCTTCAGCACAGATGTCAGATTGCCCGCCTTGTAGTCGATCACCGTGACGCGCATTAATACTCCGGAGTCTTCCGCGAGCGAACTTGGCTCACTGCGGTGGTTAGAGCAATCCTTTTGTAGAAGGCAGCATCTCGCCCAATTGCTTGTCGCGCGAGCAGGCCACGCGCAGCGCCCGTGCAAAGGCCTTGAAGATTGCCTCGATCTTGTGATGGTTCGACCGCCCGTACATCGTCTTCACGTGCACATTGGCTCTTGCCCCACGTGCAAAACCTTCAAAAAAGTCCGTAACCAGTTCGGTTTGCAAATCGCCCACGAGCCGCGTCCGCACCTGCGTATCAACGGCAAACGCAGCGCGTCCGCTCAGGTCCACAGCAGCAATCGCCAGCGTCTCATCCATGGGCATCAGAAAATATCCGGCGCGCAAGATACCGCGCTTGTCGCCGAGCGCACGGTCAAAAGCCTCGCCCAGCGCAATCCCCACGTCTTCAACCGTGTGGTGCTGATCCACATCGAGATCCCCATCGCACTTTAGCTCAAGATCAAACGCGCCGTGCCGCGTAAACAATTCCAACATGTGATCGAAAAAGCGAATGCCGGTCGTGACCTTGTACTGTCCCTTGCCTTCGATCGTCAGCTTGATCGCAATGCGCGTTTCTGTAGTGTTGCGCTCAAAATTCGCCGTCCGCTTGCCGCGGGCAGCTTTCTTTGTCTTCTTCGTCGTCATCGCTTCTCTCTTCCAATTCCCAACGCAACAACTGCGTTCTTGAGCGCCGTCGCAGCCTGTCTCATCTGCTCCCGCGTTCCAATCGTAATCCGCACCCGTCCGTCGCAGCCTGGATCGCTCGACCGGTCGCGCACCAGCACGCCAGCCTCGCGCATCTGCCGCACAAACTCTCTATGCTGCACGCCAATCTCAACCAGAATAAAGTTGGCGCAACTCGCCCAGCGCCGCACTCCGACCGCATCCAGCACGGCCTCAAACTCCGCGCGCGCGGCAAGCACTTCGCCCACGTACCAATCGAGATAAGCCGTGTCCTCAAGCGCCGGTGGCAAACACGCCAGCGCAAGCGAATTCACGCTGTACGGCGAAAGTACCCGCCGCGTCCAGCGCATCAGCTCAACCGGTCCCGCCAGCAATCCGAGCCGCAATCCAGCCAGCCCGTAGGCCTTCGAGAACGTCCGCGCAACAATCAGATTGGGCACAGCACCCACTAGGTCCATCACCGTCTCGCCACAAAAATGAAAGTACGCCTCATCCACAAGCAGCACCGCGTGCGGCGCACGTTTTGCAATCTCGAGCAACTGCGCCCGAGTGGCCAATGAGCCCGAAGGGCTGTTGGGATTGGCGATGGCGATAATCTTGGTTCGTGGTGTGATAGCAGCAAGCAGCAGCTCGAAAGGAAATTGCAAATCGTCCGCAGCCTGTACCGCAACCACGCGCGCATCCGTCGCGGACGCATACACCTCATACATCGTGTACGTCGGCACCGGAAGCAACAACTCGTCGCCCGCTTCAAGAAACGTCTCGAACAGCACGTGAATGGCTTCGTCCACGCCATTCGTCAACGCCAACTGCTCCGCGCCAACGCCAAGATGCGCGGCCACAATCGCCTCCACCGGCTCCCGTTCGGGATAGCGCGTCAGTGATCCGGCAGAGATGCTCCCAAGCACCTCGCGCACCTCCGACGAACAGGCAAGCGTGTTCTCGTTGAAGTCCAGCCGCAGCGTATCGCGGCAGCCCAGCGGAGGGTGATACTCCTTCATCGCCTGCACGCGCGCGCGCGGCGCAGGATTCTGTGTCGTCACACCTTCAGCCACAGGACCTCCTTGCTCTTGAACTTCTGCGCAGTCGCGTCCGAATCGCCTCGGCATGACCCACCAGCCCTTCAGCCTCCGCCAGCAATGCAGCCTGCGGTCCAAGCGCGCGCAGTCCCTCCGCCGTATATTCCTGCACGGTCATCAACTTCACAAAGTCGTACACGCTCAACCCGCCGCGCACGCGCGCCATGCCGCCCGTGGGTAGCGTGTGATTTGGGCCGGAGATATAGTCCCCCATCGGCTGCGCCGACCAGCGACCCACAAACACAGACCCGGCATTCTCAACCCACTCCAGATCGCCGGCCGCATCCACTGTCAAATGTTCCGGCGCAAGCAGATTCGTGATCTGCCGCGCCTCGTCCACGCTGGCCGCCACAATCACGATTCCGTTACGATTCAGAGCTTCGCGTGCAACAGCATTGTCGCGGCTGCGCAACTTTGCCTCCGCGATCACTGCCTGTGCCAGATCTTTGCCTGTAGTAATAAAGATCGCAAGCGCCTCCGGATCGTGCTCCGCCTGCGCAACCAGATCGGAAGCGATCCCGGCCGCACTGCCGCGCTCGCTGGTAACAACAATCTCCGTCGGCCCGGCGAGCATATCTATTGCGCAATCGAAAGCCACAAGCCTCTTGGCCGCCGTAACGTAGAGATTGCCCGGACCCACAATCTTTTCCACACGTGCGACGCTTGCCGTTCCATATGCCAGCGCGGCAACGGCGTGCGCGCCGCCAATTCGATAAAACTCTGTAACGCCCAGCAAATGCGCGGCCGCAAGCGTCTCCGGCGCAGGCTTGGGCGAAACCGCAACAATGCGCTTAACCCCCGCAACCTGCGCAGGGATTGCCGTCATCAGTAAGGTAGAAGGCAGCGGATGGCGGCCACTGGGCACGTAGCAACCCACCGAGCCAAGTGGGCGCACCAGTTGTCCTGTAGTGAGGCCAGCAAGCGGAGACGCGCTCCATGACTTCGGCATCTGCCGCTTGGCAAACCGGCGAATTTGCTTTGCAGACGTCGTCAAAGCATTACGCAACGCCGGATCGAGCCCAGTCCATGCCGCGGCCATCTCTTCCTGTCTCACCCGCAGCATTTCCACACCGGTGAGCCCATCGAATTCCGCAGCGTAATGCAGCAGTGCGTGGTCGCCGCGTTTGCGCACGTCCGCAACAATGCGCCGTGCGGCAGGCAGCACGCTATCCAGCGCCGTGACACCTCGCCGTTCAAGCGCGGCGAGCACGTCCTCTGCTTGCGCCGCGCCTCGTCCTTTAGTCTGGATCAGCTTCATATTTCCCGTCTCACTTGGGCTTCGTACTTACAGCACAACCTTGTTCAGCGGATACTCCACGATGCCCGTTGCGTGCGCCGCCTTCAGCCGCGGAATCACGTCGCGGGCCGTGCTCTCATCCAGAATCGTATTCACTGCAACCCACTCCGAATCGCTCAACTCCGAAACAGTCGGCGAATTCAGTGCCGGCAGCACTGCCAGAGCAGCTTCAAGGTCCGCACGTTTCACGTTGAGCATAAGCCCCACCTGAGACTGTGCATCAATCGCGCCGCGCAGCATCATGGCAATCTGGTCGAGCTTCTGACGTTTCCACGGGTCGGCCATCGTCGTCTTGCCGGCGATCAGGTGCGTCTCGCTCTCCATCACCGTGTCGATAATCTTCAGATGATTGGCCTTCAGCGAGCTGCCCGTCTCCGTTACTTCCACAATCGCATCAGCCAGCACCGGCGGTTTCACTTCCGTCGCACCCCAACTGAACTCCACCTTCACATTGACGCCCTTGGCGGCAAAGTACCGCTTGCTCACGTTGACAAGTTCGGTCGCAATAATCTTGCCTTCGAGATCCTCGGCCTTCTCAAAGGCGCTGCCCTCCGGCACAGCTAGCACCCAGCGCACCTTGCGGCGGCTTTGCTTGGAATAGGTGAGTGTTGCAACGCTGGCCACATCGCGGCCGCTCTCGACGACCCAGTCAATGCCGGTCAGGCCCGCATCCAGCACACCGTGGTCCACATACCGGGCCATCTCCTGCGCGCGAATCAGCATGCACTCGATCTCGCTGTCGTCGATGGATGGAAAGTAGGAGCGCCCGTCCGCGTAGATATTCCATCCTGCTCGCTTGAACAGCGCAATGGTCGCGTCCTGCAAACTTCCTTTGGGAATGCCGATTCTCAGCTTGTTAGCCACGTGCGGCCTCCGTTTCAGCTACAACAGCCTTCGTAAAGCAGCTCACCGTGCCTTCGTGGCAAACCAGCCCGTCGCCCTCAACTATCACGCGAAACAACACCGTGTCGTTGTCGCAGTCGGTCGCGGCAGACACAACACGCAGTCGGTTGCCGCTGGTTTCGCCCTTCATCCACAGCTTCTGGCGCGTGCGGCTCCAGAAGGTTACAAATCCGCTTTCCAGCGTCTTGGCGTAGCTGATCGGGTTCAAGAATCCCAGCATCAGCACCTCGCCGGTGCGCGCGTCCTGCACGATTCCCGGTACGAGGCCGTCCATCTTTTCAAAATCAATTGCTGCTGTTTCGCTGCTCATCGTTTTTCCTGTTTCGTCTTCCTGATTCAGTGTGAAATTTTGAATTGAGGCATGAAAAAGCCCGCTGGCGGTGGTCGCCGGCGGGCTTTGGTATCTTTTAGATCTCTCTGGCCGCTCTTACTTCAGGCCATGGCAGTCCGCCGGCATTTGGGTCCCGTGATGGTGGTGGTGACCGTGATGGCGGTGATTCTGCATCTGCTCCAAAGCTAAAGGCAAACTCCCTGCGCTGTCAACTTAAACTTTCTTCGTCGACCCAAAAAAGTTGGATAGCTTATGCAACCACAATACCGGGCTTCTCCTCAGTCTGCATGGGCCAGTTCTGCTCCCGCAGTAAATCGAATACACGATTATATAAAGCGATGCGTACGTCGAATCGCGCGGATGCACGCGTAACATAGCGCACCTGTGCATCAAAGCCCGTTGCGGACGGCAGCAGGTTGACCACAGGAATAGTGCTGAATCGGCTTAGGTTGCCGCTGCGCCCAGTGTGCGTCCATTCTCGCACAGCAATGCCGGCGCCCTCCTGCGTTTCATCCAGCACGGCTTTTTGGATGCGCTCAACCATGCTGCGGGGGTCGATGGACGCAGGCAAGGGGACGGTGATTTCATCCCACATCCACTGCCCGGACGTTGAAAAGTTAAAGTACTGACCGCGAATGGCGAAGCTGTTCATGAATGATATGCTGCGGCCCGTGGGAAGACCTTTGTCTGTCAGGTTACCTGTCTCCAGAAGCATCGTATGTATCAGGCCTATCTCGGTTACCTCCCCGCTTACGCCGTTGATCTCAACCAGGTCCCCGACGCGAATACCGTCCTTGCCCATGAGTGAGAACCAGCCAAAAAACGCAAGAATGAAGTCTTGCAATACGATGGTGATTCCAGCAGTGGCCAAGCCAAGAATGGTGGGCATCTGCTGCGGCGTGCCAAAGATGACAAGCAGGATCAGCAAGAAGCCCAGAACTTGAATACTCAGCTTTAGGATGCTGCGTAATGTGTGCCGCTGCCTCTGGCCGAGTGCTGGAGTTGCCATAAGCCGCTGTACCAGCGCGTCGGCCAGCACCATGCATATAAGGATAAAGAGAATCAGACACAACGACTGAAGAATGAGATGAACAAGTATACGGTGCTGCAACAGCACCTGGGCAGACCACTTCCCGTAAACGGCGGCAAGTTGTTGCTCGGTTTGGATGCGGTCGTAATAAATGTTGAGAAGCTGGCGTTCCGCAGTCTTGCCCGCCAAGTTGGCAAGCCGGGATGCACGGTCCGTTGCAGCGCCAGTCGGAGCGCTGTTCGCATTCGCCTTCGCCTCAAGAGCATTACGTTCGCCAGTTAGACTGCGAATGTCGTCTTGCGATTGCGTGAGTGCCTGCATAATCAACTGGTAACGGGTGCGCTGGCTGAACCAGCCACTGACCCGTCTTGCGAGCGTTCCTCGCCGCGCCACGGCGAGTACAGCCACCTCGCCGCCATTGCTCGACTCGCTATCGTACTTGCGCATCGACTCCTCATGCGCGGACAGTTCGCTCTGAATCTGAGCGCGGTTATTACCCGATGCACGGTCCAGATCGTGCTGCGTATCGGTAAGAACGTCGGAATCAAGCCCTAGTTGTGCTTTTGCAATCTCAAGATCGTCACTGTCTACATCTGGTTGATTGCCGGGCTTCCTTTGTGCCGCCAGAGGACTCAGGGCCGAAGTCATGCTCGCAACCTGAGCCTGGTCCTGCGCAACCAGTTGCTTGAGCTGTTCAACCTTTTGTGAAAGTGCAAGCGCCTCGCCGGTGAAAGTGCTCTGCTGCGCTTTCAGATTGGCCTGCCGAAGGGCTGTAGCAAACGCCTGATCTACTTCGTGATCGGCCAGGTGCTCGGCTTGGTGTGCATATTCAGTCTCTTCAGCAGTCACAGCGAGGGGTGCAAGAGCTTGGGCCGTTTGCCATGGACGCAGATCAACCAGGGTTTTGTTGCCAGCAAGGCTGGCGGCTCTTCCATGTCCATTGAGAAAGGGAAGGTGCGCCATCGCGTCGCGCGTCGTCCATGAAAACACTACGCACAAAACGAGCAGCACCAACAACACGAGGAGGCTGACGAGTCGGGTCTTGTCAGGAATTCGAGAGTTCGCGCTACTATCGTGGATGGGAGCAATCGGGGGCATTGCCATAAGTGGATTAGTTGCGTACTCCTTAGTCACCGGGTTCGCTGTTTATACAAAACAGGATTGAAAGTATTCTACCCGCCAGGCCACGGCAATCGCATTTGGATTTTTCACACACAGATTGCAGGCTAGAAAGTTGATTCAGGCGGCATCGACCAGCTTCTCGATGCGGAAATCCGCCCTTATGAGGGCAATGTACGAGCAAATTAACACCGTAAGAAGCCGAATTCAGACAGGGTCGGGCTTTTTCTGCAACTCTGATGTCAAGAAAATTCCAAATGCAATTCCCCTGCCCGCCAGGCCCTGTGGGCTTGCGCCATACATATGGCGAAGCAGAGAATACAGCCGTGCGAGTAAGGTTTCAATCTGCGGCTTTCGCGGTGGCGCTCCTCGGCGTTTGCGTGGCAGCCCACGGTCAGGCTCAATATCAGGACCGGGATTCCCGTGGCGTACCCAAAACATCCGCAAATGCTTTGCCACCGGAAGCACGCATCGACATCAATCACGCCACCGTCACCGAGTTGCTTAAAGTTCCCGGTCTCACGCCCAGTTGGGCCGGACGCATCGTGCGCTTCCGGCCCTACCGCACCAAGGCCGATCTGCTTGACCGCGGCGTCGTCACTACGCAAGTCTACGACCGCATCAAAGACTTCGTCATCGCCCACCGCGACCCGAGATGACAGACGGCGCTATGCCTTCGCTGGTACTTCAGTGCTTGCATCCCCGCGCTTCAGCAGTCTGCTCAAAAGCACATACAGCACGGGAATAAAGAACAGGTTCAGCACTGTCGAAAGCAACATGCCGCCAACGACCGTGGTGCCCACCGAGCGCCGACCCAGCGCACCAGCGCCGGTAGCAAACACCAGCGGCAGCACGCCGAGAATGAAGGCAAACGAAGTCATCAGAATCGGCCGCAAGCGCAGCTCCGCGGCCTCAATGGCAGCCTCTGCAATCGACCGCCCCTTGCGCCGCAACTGCTCGGCGAACTCAACGATAAGAATTGAGTTCTTCGCAGACAAGCCGATCAGCATCACCAGGCCAATCTGGCAATACACATCGTTCGCCTGTCCGCGCAAAGACACAAGGCCAAGCGCTCCCAGAATCGCCATCGGTACTGCCAGCAGAATAATGAACGGCAGCGCAAAGCTCTCATATTGCGCCGACAGTGTCAGATAAACGACCAGAATTCCCAATCCGAAGATGATCAGCGCTTTTCCGCTTGACTCAATCTCATCCAGAGTCAGGCCTGTCCACTGGTAACCCATGCCAGGCATCATGTTGGCCTTGGCCAGTTGCTCCATAGCCGCCAGTCCTTGTCCTGAGCTGTAGCCCGGTGCGGGCGAGCCATCGATCTCCACCGAGCGGAAAAGATTATAGTGCGTAATCACTGGAGGCCCGGAGCTCTCTTGTACGGTGACGAGGTTGTCCAGCGGCACCATCTGGCCGGAGTCCGAGCGCACGTAGTAGCTATGCAGATCGCTGGCCGTCATGCGAAAAGGCTGGTCGGCTTGCACAAACACGCGATACGTGCGGTTGTTAAAGTCGAAGTCGTTCACGTACTGCGATCCCATGAACACCCCGAGGGTAGTCGTAATCTGAGACAGAGGAATGTTCATCGCCTTGGCCTTGTCGCGGTCGATCGTTACCAGTTCCTGCGGATCGTTGGCCGAAAAGGTGGTCAGAAGTCCTGTCAGATCCTTGCGCGCGCGGCTGGCAGTCACAATCTGGTGCGCCACTCGATCCAGGTCGTTTAAAGTGTTGCCGCCTTGGTCCTGCAGCATGAACTGGAAGCCGCCCATACTGCCAACCCCTTGCACCGCCGGAGGTTCAAACACGGCCACCAGACCACCGTTCGGAGCAAACATCAGCCTTTGAAGCTTGGGAGAAAGATCGGCGATGATATCCGCCGTGGAGTGGCCTTTACCGCGTCGCTCATTGGCCGGCTTGGTGCGGACGTACATCATTCCAGAGTTGGATGCTCCACCTGAGCGAGTGAAGCCGATGATGGCGAAGGCCCCCCCAATATCGGGATTCTGTCCGATGATCGCCTCCGCACGCTCCGCAAGCGCTTTTGTATAGCTCACCGAAGATCCCGGAGGAGCCTGGATGATCACCATTAAAGTTCCCTGATCCTCCTGAGGAATGAACCCGCTGGGAACGTGCTGATAGAGCCATGCCGTGGCGCCAAGCCCGGCAAAAAAGACTACCAACAGCAGATAACGCAGACGCAATGCAACGTGAATGGTTCTCGCGTAAGAGCTCGCCAGCCAGCTTATCGCAGCGTCGGCTCCGTGGATAAAAGCCGCAAAGGCCCGCGACACCGGGCGGATGTGAAGGAAGTCCAACTGGTGCGGACGCTGCTCTTCGCCGCGCAGGAACATGGCCGAAAGCGCCGGCGAAAGCGTCAGCGCGTTAAAGGCCGAGATCGCAATCGAGAACGCGATCGTCAAAGAGAACTGCCGGTACAAAATGCCCGTGGTTCCCGGAAAAAACGAAACCGGCACAAACACCGCGATCAGTACTAGCGATGTCGCGATGACCGCGCTCGTCACCTCGCCCATGGCCCGCGATGTAGCCTCGTGCGGGTCCGAGTGTTCCATGGCGATATGGCGCTGCACATTCTCGATCACCACAATCGCATCGTCAACCACCAACCCCGTAGCCAGCGTGATGCCGAACAGCGTGAGCGAGTTGATCGAAAAGCCGAAGAGCTTGATGAAGGCGAAGGTGCCAATCAGCGAGACCGGGATCGTGACGGCAGGAATGATCGTCGCGCGCCAGTCCAGCAGGAACAGGAAGATCACAGCAATCACGATCAGGATCGCAGCCCCAAGAGTGATCAGTACTTCGCGGATCGAGTCGCCGACCACCGTCGTCGAGTCAAACGCAATCGCATATTGAAGCCCAGGCGGAAAGCTCTTCGAGAGCTTCGCAAGCGCGGCCTTGGCTGCTCTGTCCACTTCCAGCGCATTGGCGTTGGACAATTGCTCCACGCCGACGCCCAATGCTTCATGCCCTTGGTACTCCAGCATCATGCTGTAGTCTTCGGCGCCCACCGCTGCGTGGCCCACATCCTTAAGCAGCACCAGGCCGTTCGCGGAGTTCTTGACGATTATCTTGTCGAACTCTTCAGGACTCGTCAGCCGACCCACCACGCGCACCGGAATCTGAAAGGCCTGCGTCGGGTTCGCCGGCTGCTGCCCAAGTTGGCCAGCCGGAATCTCAACATTCTGCTCTTGCAACGCATTCACCACGTCCGTCGCCGTCAGTCCGCGCGCAGCCAGCCGCACCGGATCGAGCCAAACGCGCATCGCATATTTGCGCTCGCCGAAGATCATCACATCGCCCACCCCCGGCACGCGCTTGAGCGCGTCCTTCACATACACGTCCAGGTAATTGGAGATGAATTCGCTCGAGTAACGCCCAGTCAGATCGTAGAACCCGGCGCCGAAAACAAAGTTAAAGTTTGACTTGGTGATGCTTATGCCAGTCGAATTGACAGCCGCAGGCAAACGCCCCTGCACGCTGGCCACGCGGTTCTGCACGTCCACGGCCGCGATGTCCAGATCGTAGCCAGTCTGAAACGTCGTGGAAATCTGGCTCCCCCCGCTATTGGTGCTCTGCGAAGAGATGTAGCGCATCCCTTCCACACCGTTAATGGCCTCTTCTAGCGGGATCGTGACGGCCTTCTCCACCGTGTCGGCGTTGGCCCCAATGTAGTTGCTCGACACCGTCACAACCGGAGGCGCCAGATCCGGGTACATGGCGATCGGCAGGTTCGGAATGCAAATCGCGCCGCTCAATATGATCAGAAGGGCGCAAACCGTGGCGAATACCGGCCTGTGAATAAAGAAATCGACGAACAAGGTGTGCCTTCCTTGGATACACCGAGTGAATCGCAAACTCGATGAACAATAGCTTTGGTTTCCCAATAATTAAAATGGCGTGATTGCGTCCCGCCCAGCGGCCGCAAGACTCAACCCGCCCCATTGCTCCGCCCGTTTCCGGTTCAGCGCGGAGAAGAGGGGCCGCCGGCCGGGCCGCCCAAAGGCATCACCGGCATGCCGTTCACCAGAAACTGCGTGCCCGAAACGATCACTTGATCTCCCGCATTCAATCCCGAGACGACGGAATACATATTGCCCAACGTATCGCCAAGTGTCACAACCTTCTGCATGGCCATGGTGTGGCCGTTTTGTTCCTGTGCCACAAACACAAACGTCTGCCCGCCCTGCCGCGTCACCGCCAGCACCGGAACCACTGCCATCGGCTTCGTGCTCCACACAATCCGCGCCTTGATCAATTGCGCGTTGCGCAGCACCTCCGGCGCCGAGTGCACGGGCGCCTTCACCAGAATTCCCTGCAGCATCGGGTCCACTTGAGGCGAAACAAAATCGATCTTCGTCTGCTCCAGCAGCTTGCTGCTGTTGTCCAGCAGATTCACGCCCAGCCCCATCCGCACCTCGCTCGAGCGCTCCGACGGAACGTAAATGTAAGCTTCAAGATCCTTGTTCTCATCCACCGTCGTCAGCGCGGGCGTCGGATTCGTAGGCGCGGCGTAGTCGCCCACATGCACCGGAATGTCGCCCACCACGCCATCGAACGGCGCCCGAACGGTGTAGTAATCCAGCAACTGCTGCTGCGTCTTGCGCGACTCCACCGCCGCTTCGTAATCCGCCTTCGCGTTCTGCTGCGCTTGCTCGGCCTGCTGATACGTGTCCAGGCTCGTTACGCCCGCGTCGTACAGCTTCTTTTGCCGCTCCGCTTCCACCGTGTCGTAGTCGGAGAGCGCCTTCTTCTGCCGCTCGGTCGCGCGCAACGAATCCACCATCGCCTGCTGTTGCCGCGGATCGATCGTCATCAGCGCCTGGCCCGCCTTCACACGGTCCCCGGAGTGCACCAGTATCTGCGTCAGCATTCCGCTCACCTGAGGCAATATCGTCGCAGAGCGCCGCGACTTGATCGTTGCCACATAATCGCTGCTCTGGGCCACAGGCGCCATCGTCACAGCCGCCGTCTGCACGGGCAATCCCTGCATCCCGGCGCCCGCCGGCGCGGCCGCCTTTTTCTGGCAACCCGTGGCCGCAAGCCCCATCACAATCAAGCAACCAGCAATATTGATACTTTTCACTGCGCTGTTTCTCACTCGCTTCTTCCTCACCTTCACACCCGTTCGGCCAAGCCCTCCGGCGTGTGCCGGATGGCCTGCCATACCCTGTCACAGTACGACCCAGTCCACTGCGTCTTCCTCAACTACGGGATTTCCCGCCGCTCTGTTCCGTCCCGCTCGCCAGAGCCCGCTGCAATCCTGTCGAAAACTCTTCAAAGGGAGTTCGCTTCTATCAGACGCCTCAAGCCGCGTCCACGATGCTCGAATATTGCTGCAAAAACGCTTTTGCAGCTCGTCTGCGACCGATTGATGACTCGAAGCCGTACTGTACGAGCATAGCGTAACCCGCTCTCAATCCCCACCAGCATTTCCCCCTGCACGGGGCGGTTCCTCGGCTCTTTCCCGCGCTCCCCCGCGCTCCTTTGACACGTCCCCCCCCGAGTTGGTAGCCTCTATAAGGGCGAATGTGGCCATTCCGGCCGATTCTTTGCCCTCTCAAGTGCGTCCCCGTCGTCTAGCCCGGCCTAGGACACCGCCCTTTCACGGCGATAACACGGGTTCAAATCCCGTCGGGGACGCCAACAAAACAAGAGACTTTAAGCTATTCCGTTTCCGCGCCTCATCCGAGCGTGACGCTATCGTGACAAATTGCGAGTCACGTGACCAGTTCGCGCCTTTGATTTCCCTTTGAATTCGGCGGATCGCGGTGGGAGAATCGGACGCATGAAAGCCAGCATCGCTGTTCTGCCCCTGTTCCTCGCCATGTGCTCCGCCGGTGGATTCGCGCAAGCGGTCAAACCGTCCATCACCATCGGAACCCATGTGCTCACTCTAGGGATGCCGGAATCGACTGTTCTGGAGCAGGTAGGGAATGATCTGACTCTTAGGCATCTCCCGCCAGGCTCTAAGCAGGGTGACGAGACGAATCCGCCGGATTCGATTTGGCTTGTCGAAGAAAAGACGGGCAACCGATTCGTCTTGTTGGGGGAGGTCTCGTTCACTGCTCACAAACTCTCAAGCGTCAGCCGAAATTGGGAAATCGAGATTTCCTCAGCGAAGTCCCTATTCTATGCAATCGATGCTGCAAGCAAAAGCCTTGAGCAAGAGGGATTCACAAATTGCCAACTTTCGACGGTTGATCGGGATTACACGGTCGAAAACGGCAGCATTTCGACAAGGGATGTTGAACTCGATTGTGGAATGAAGGGCACATCCATCTCGCTTTCTAGCTCTGACGCTCCAGACACCGTTCCGACATCGGCGAGTGTTATGGAGTGGCTGCACAGCAAATGACGCGCTCACGTCACGGCAACCCCGGACTTGGCTCCTGTTCTCCTGCTCCGCAAAGGCTAAGCGGTTCCCGCTGGCGCGGGCAGCATCCCGCCCATAATCCCATCGAGCTTGCCCACAGCGCCCGCCATGTAGTCCGGGGATAGATGCGCGGCGTACCGTTGCGTCATGCGCGGCGTTTTGTGGCCTAAAATCTGGCCCACCGCGTACAGGTCTACTCCCTGTTGCACCAGCCAACTTGCCGCTGTGTGGCGCAAGGTGTGAAAGCTGGCGTCCGAAATGCCCAGCCATTTGACAATCCTTCCGCGTCGCAACCATCCCACCCGGCCATCCGCGGAACCTGCCCGCAGCCAAGCCAATCGCAGCCCCGTCATCCCGTCGTTGTCCTGAATTTAGCTGCCCTCGCTTGCCGGTAATTACCCCCCATGAGCGCATAATGGCCATAGGAGATGCTCCACCGAAGGCCAATCCGCCTCTCAAAAACGGCGCACCCCCCACCCCCCTACCCGTAAAGTGCACTGATTATGGTGCAGTGATTTTCCAAATATCTCACAATAAATAAGATACAACCCGTCCAAAATTACTAAATAGCAAACTACCCCGCGAAAATCGACGCTTTTTGGGCGTTTTTCTTGCCAAAAATGGCCCTCAAACGCCCTTTAGCGCGAGAAATTCAAACGCGTCTACCCGATTGTGGGCTCTCTTTGATCAAACAACCTTAGAGAAACAGAGTCCAGTTCGCGATGATATTGAGTGCACTTGGAACACGTGGCGTAATTGCCGGCCCGTCGACGTAACTCAATCCCAGGCTCAGATAGTTGCCGCGTGAAGCGCGCAGCGAGTAACTGCCGGTGATCGTGGTTCCCGACCGCCAGAAGGTCTTTCCTTGAGCGGCGAGATGGTCTGTATAGATGCTGCTGTAGCCGGTGTGGGATGCAACGACGGAGAGAACATCGTCTGGCCGCGACCGAAGCGGCGCCTTTTTGTAGGCTCGCGCCTCGTAATAGCGGGCGTATTGATTCATTGTCGCCGGTACTGTCATGAAGGATCCGCCGGCATAGAGCCCATGGTTAGGATGCTCGCGGTCTGGCTGGAGCAATTGATAATCCATCAGGGCGTATGCGCAGTAATTGTCCGACTCCGACTGACCAGTGGCCTGACTTTTGTAAAGCGTGGCGTTGTGGATGTAACCGGCGCGCAACCACGCCTGGTGAGCATTCGCACTTGCCGCACGCAGGTAGCCGCCTTCATTGATGAGGACGAGTTTGTCGCCGTGCGGAATGAACCGGAAGCCGGTGTGATTGCGTGCAACTTCAGCCGGCGCTCCGTTTGGATCCATGCTTCGCTGCGCGGCGGACTTGATGTAGGTGTTCCTGGGGCCGCGAATCCGAACGTTGAACGAAGGCGCTGTGAGAGGGAAGTACGACATACCCGCCTCGTAGGGCAATACGGCATAGACGCCCTGTGCGCCAGTCGCGGTCGATCCTCCGACAAAGAGACCAAGGAAATTCATGTTGTTGGCAATGTACCCCGCCTTCACCTCAACACGATCCTCTCCGAACGCCTTGTAGAAATAGAGGGCCCACAATTGCAGGGACTTTGGACCAGCGGGATTCCAGCTTGCCCAGTTCCACACTCCGCCCAAATATAACTGCGCGTGCTTTAAATGCAGTTGATGAAGATCGGCGGCGAGGATCGGCTGTACAAATGAACTTTCGAAAGGGCGCTGACCGACATACACTTGCTCATCGGCTTGCACGGGCGCATCCAGCGTGTTCTGCGTATACTGAACCCCGGAAATGACTCGCAAGGCAATGCCCTTGCGCAAGAGTGCGCGGCGAAATTCAGAATGGACGTCGATGAGGCTGTCGGAAAACGGCGGCATGGCGGCATCTCCTCCGAGGTAATTCAGGTCCTCGATGGAACGGCCGACTGGTGTTGGAGAATCTGGAAGGCCCTGATCTGCACCGCTACTTTGTGCGTTGCTGAATAAGCCGACACAAAGAAAGAGAGCAGCAATGAGCATTCTCCTGATTCCTCGGTCGCGTCTCTTTTGCATTTCTCTTACACCTATCGTCTTTCTCGCTGCTGAATGGCTTCTACCCTTTGCCCGTCAAGATGGATGGAGTGGAAAAGTGTTCCTTTCAACCGAGTCTCTACTCCCCCTTCTGTCACTTCCGATCCAGCCGGAACGCCGCAGCCTGAAAATCCCCTCTAAACCCCGCATCCATCTCCAGCCCATGATTCATCCACCATGCCCCGCTCGCAACCTCTGGAGTCCCCGTGCGCGCCTTGCCCGCGATCGAGCTCAGCGCGTAATTCGTCTTCGCATCCAGTCCTTTCAGCTTCAGCAGCGGAAACCCGCGTCCCTCCTGTGTCGAATGGATAAACGTGAATAACACCGCTTGGCTCTTGTCCGCCTTCACCGTCTCCGTTGCTGAAAACTCGCTCCCATCTGTTGGCGACAGAAGCCGATACAGATCGCCCTGCACAATCGTCGCCTGCACCTGTTTGTAAGCTGCAATCAGCCCCTTTGCCATCGTCATCTCGTCCGGAGACCACCGCGCAATATTCGCTCCAATCCCCAGCGATCCCTCCATCGAACTCAGCATCCGGTACTGAAGTGAGGTCGTCCGATTGTTCAGCCAGTGCGGCGAGTCGGTCACCCACGCCATCATGATCTGCGGCGTATACGCATAGGTAAACCCGTACTGCTGCGTCAGCCGGTCAAACGGATCGGTATTGTCCGAGGGCCACACCTCGTCCGTATACTTCAAAATTCCCAGGTCCACGCGTCCGCCGCCGCCTGAGCAAGATTCAATCTCCAGCTTCGGATGCCTGCGTCTCAGCTCCGCCAGAATCCAATACAGGTTCCGCGTGTATTCCACGTAAACCGCCTTCTGTTCCGCCGGCGGCATCTGGTCCCATCCCGGCTCGCTCCAGTTGCGGTTGTAGTCCCATTTCAAAAATGCAATGTCGTTCTCCGTCACCAGCTTGTCCAAAAATCCAAGAATATAAGCGCGCACATCCGGTCGCGCCAGGTTCAGCACAAGTTGATTGCGTTGCTCCGACTCCGGGCGTCCCTTGAAGTTCAGAACCCAATCCGGATGTTTGCGATAGAGATCCGAGTCCGGGTTCACCATCTCCGGTTCCACCCAAAGCCCGAAGTCCATGCCCAACGCGTGTACCTTGTCGATCAATGGCTTCAACCCGTGCGGAAACTTCTCCGGGTTCACATACCAATCGCCCAGCCCGGCGTGGTCATCCTTGCGTTGCCCAAACCACCCATCGTCCATCACAAAGCGATCTACGCCCAGCGCAGCCGCCTTTTCCGCCAGCGCCATCTGCCCGGCCTCGTTCACATTGAATTCTGTCGCCTCCCACGAGTTGTAAATCACCGGCCGCGGTTTTGGAGCCATTGGCAATGGTGTCCCATCAGCTCCTGTCGTAGCTCGAGGATTCGGCAGAATGTGCGCCAGCTCAAAGCGGTGCAACAGCCGCGATGCGCCGCCCATCCCATGTGTCGAATAGCCTCCGTAGAAAATCGGCGTCTCAAGCGTCTTCCCTGGATGCAGCACATACCCGAAATCGAAGGGGTTGAACCCTCCCGTGACCCGCACCGCATCCAGTTGATCCTTCGCGATCGAGATCCGCCACGATCCGCTCCACGCCAGCGCCCCAAACCAAACCTCGCCATGTTCTTCATCCGCTTCGCTGGGCTGTTGCGCAAAACGCTGCAGCGCAAACCAGGGATTCGCCTCGTGCCCCGTCGAACCCCGCCGGCTCTCAATCACCCGTGCCCCACCCGCAACCTCTTCCCGGTTCAGCGTCCACTCCCCGGCCCATCGCCCGGTCAGGTAATTCAGCATGTATTTCCCAGCCGGCAGCGCCCACGACGCGGCTGCGGCCTGCTCCACCGTCACCGCGTCGGTCCCACGGTTTTCGATCGTTGCCCACCGCGCCAGAATCCCGCTTCCCGGATCCATCGCATAGTGCAGTGTCACAAATATTGGTCGGGAAATATCCTTCAGCACCACGTCGAACCCGCTAGCCGTCGCCGCGTGGCTCTGGTAGTGCAACACCAGGTCCCGGTTCCCGTCGGCAAACGTCACCTTCAGCGCTGGCTCCATAAACAATCCCGCACCCCAGCCCGCATACTCCTGCGGAGTATTGGTGTAAGACGAATCGAACGATGCCCACTCCCGCATCGCCTTGGCCGCCGGAATGCTATCCGTCGCCCCCAGCCTCCCTCCCCAGTAGAGCTGTTGCAACTCCCCCCGCTCATTCACGCCGAACACATACGAACTTCCGCCGCCATCAAGCCTAAAGACCTTCGTGGCCGAATCGAAACTGACCAGAGCGGGCTGTGCACACGCAACAGCAGAAGAGACAAGCAATGCAAGAAAGGCTGTAAGCGTTTTCAACATAGTCATTTCCCTCGGAAGTTTATTCAAACCCGCCCATCATACCCTATGCGGATTCATATGGTCCCTCTTTTCTCATTTCAGAAGGCCTGCGGATCTGCAAAGGTGAATGTCGGCAACGGCATAAATGAGAATCCGCAATTTCGCAGGCCACGATCATCATTGGCAATAGCCTGGGCGGACCAGTGGCAGCGAAGGTACAGGAATTCTAACTCTTGGCGGACAAGTGCATCCTGAAGATCAAGGCAGAGGTGACCAGGATCAATAGACCGACGGACCTGCCAGCGAACGCTATTGTGGATACCGACGTGCTCTACCTGTGCACAAAGTGCTTGCGCGGGATGTGGTGAGTGGATTTCCACCCTTGTCGAAATAAAACTGCGGCAAGGAAAGAACAGGGTACCCAGTTCTTCCCTCTTACTCACAGTGCTCGTAACTCGCTTCTATTTCGGCGCGGCGATTCTAACCAGCAGAACGTAGTGGCTCTCGAGTTCGATGGGCATGTTTTCGGTGCGGGTGACCTCCTTGTCGGTCCACAGGTCTTTGCCGGCCTCGGGACCCTGGAGGCTTGGCTTGGCCAGACTCAGGTTGGCGTCTTTGGCGATCGGCTCCAAGAGAGAAGCGATCGCCATCAAGACGGTTTGTCTCCGACTACCGATGAACCCGATGCAGAACTAGCTGAACGGTTGATTGGAAGCGCATGTTAGGATTCCTCGACGGATCCGACCCGTCCGGCGGCGGCCCAATTGCCGGTTGAGGTCCTTCAGCCTCCACAGGGTGCGGCATCGGAAAGCGCGATGCCATCGTGCGCTGAAGCTCAATGCCACCGTCCTTGATCGTTCCCGAAAAACTACTCGTGCCGACTTTGAAGGTCACACTGTTGCCATCCGCTTTGCCTGCTGTGATCGGGGCAGCCTCATCGCTCGCGCCGAAGCCACCGCCGCCACCTTCCACGGTTCCAGTAAGGGCCGACCCGCTCTGGCGTAGCGTAACAAGCATGTTCTCGACTCCGGAGATTGGCCTCCACAGCCCAGTAATTCCCGCGCCCTCAGGCACCTCGCGCTCCCAAACCGCCACTTGCGGCCGCAGGGTCGCTGGCTTGGTCACAATGGTTACGCTGGCTGGTGCAAGCCCTGGCGAGGTCGCCTCGACCGTGAGCCTTCCGGCAGCTTTCATCGACTGTGCAAGCGCCATGCAAAGACCGGAAAACGCCTTTCGGGTTGTGCCCTTGTCAGGTTCCTGATTGGTGGGGTCGCCATTGCCGGTCCCAATCAGACGGCCCTTCCCGGAGACATTGAACGTGACTTCGTTATCCGTAATCGGCACCACGCGGCCTTGCGCATCCTGAACCTCGACGGAAAACATTGCCACGTCTTCGCCATCAGCAAATATCTCCGTGCGGTCCGCACTCATCACCAGCTTCGACGCAGAACCGGTCGTCTCCCGCTTCGCGGTCATTACCACCTTGCCCGCTTTGAAACCACGTGCTTCGATGGCGCCCGGAGCATATTTCACGTTCCAGGCCAGGTGCGAATCTTTCTTCATATCCTTCGCGCCCAGACTCTGGCCGTTCAGGAATAGTTCCACCTTGTCCATGTTCGAGTGGACCCAGACCGCGATCTCTTTTCCTTCGTATCCCGGCCAGTTCCAGTGCGGAAACAGGTGCAGCACCGGCTTCTCGGTCCACCACGACTGGTAGTAGAAGAAGCTGTCCTTGGGAAAGCCGCAGGTATCGATAATGCCGTACTGAGAACTAATGTTTGGCCAGCCATCCGGCGAGGGTTCGCCGCGGTAATCAAATCCTGTCCATACAAACCCTCCCGCAAGCCAGGGACGCGCATCGCAGAAGCTCCACCAGCCTTCCGCCGACGCGCGGCCCGTGGTGGTGTATGGATCATAGGAACTCACATAGCCCTTTGCGAAGTCGGTGATGTAAATTCCGCGCGTGCCAACGGCGCTCACTGTTTCCGTGCCAATCACAGGCTTGTCGGGATGAGTTTTGTGGTATGCCTCGGCGCCAGGGTCCATGTAGTTGTAGCCCATCACGTCGCACTCCACCAGGCCGCCCACTCCAATTGCGCGAATCGGCGCGATAGAAACCGGGCGCGAGCCATCCTGCTCGGTTGCTACGGCTTTCATCGCGGTTAGGATGTTCAAACCCTTCTCCGTGTTGGCCTCGAACTCCTCATTGCCCATCGACCACATGAAGACGCTGGGACGATTGCGGTCGCGTCGCACAAGGTCCGTGAATTGGCTCAGTCCTTCGGGATTCGACGACATCATGCGGGTCTCATCGAACACCAGCATTCCCAGCTCGTCGCAGGCGTCCAGCAACTCCGGTGTCGGAGGGTTGTGTGAGGTGCGAATGGAGTTACAACCCATCTCCTGGAGCTTGCGGACGCGATAATACTGCACCGCGTCAGGCACTGCCGCACCCACTCCGGCGTGGTCCTGGTGATTGCAGGTACCTTTCACCTTCACAGATTTTCCGTTGAGGAAGAAGCCATTTTGCGGATCGAATCTGATCGAGCGAATGCCAAACGGGGTTTCGCAGCGGTCGGTGGTTTCAGAGCCCACTCTTATCTCCGTAACCAGCTTGTAGCGGTTTCTCTCCTCGAGAGACCAGAGAAGCGGCTGCTTAACCACAAGGTCCTGCGTGAAGGTTTGTTCGCCGCCTTTTGGAATCGATGCCAGGGGCGTGACCGCTTTGCCTACTTCCTTGCCGGAGGGATCGAGAACGGTGGAGACGACGCGGGCATTTCGCGCGGCATTGCCCTGGTTCTCAACCTCAGTGCGGATCGAAAGCGCCGCCTCACTGCTCCGCAGCTCGGCCGTTACGAAGGTTCCCCATTTCTTTACATGCACTGGATTGGTCTTGACCAGCCACACATGCCGATAGAGCCCGGCGCCCTCATAAAACCAGCCATCGCTCAGGGTCGCATCCACGCGCACCAGCAGTGAATTCTGCCCACCCGGTGTTGCAAAGTCCGTCACATCGAAACTGAACGGGTCGTATCCGCCGCTGTGAGTGCCGATGTAAAAGCCGTTGAAAACCACCATGGTTTCGCGGTAGGAGCCGTCGAACTCGATCACGATGCGCTTGCCCGCATCTTCAGCCGCAAGATCGAATACGCGACGATACCAGCCGACGCTGGTGGCCGGATAAGTCCGGCCCAGTGGGTAGAATCCCTTGCTGGCAAGTGAGGGATCGTTTTCGAAAGGCAGCTCGATGGCCCAATCGTGGGGCAGATCGACAGACCGCCAGTCGTTGTCGTCGAATGCGAGACTGCTGGCGGGCAGAAAATTTCCCGTCTTTTGAAAGTTCCCCGACCTTCCGCCACCAAAGCCGAAGTCCTTGGCCGGGTCGTTCGCGTTTCCGAGGTGGAAGCGCCAGCCGAAGTCCAGAAGCAGACGTTCGCGGCCGCCCCCGAGAGTGGTTGGTTTAGCCATGGCGCCAGCAGGTTGAGGAGCAGGCTCAATTCCGGCAGCTTCGATTGCAGCGCCCATCGGCCCCATGCCGTGCGCCGCTACCGCAGCCGGCGCTAACAGGCTTGATTTCAGCAAATCGCGACGTGATAAGGTTTTCATTTTGCCTCCAACGAGAGATTTCGCGAGCGGGATACGTATGCAGCCGTTGTGAACCCCTCGAAAATTTCCTCCGAATCATATACCGAAACACCCCCTTAAGGAATTTTTCCGGCAAAATTGTGCTGCCAATAGACGGTTTTCTGGGGGAAATCGATCTGCATCCGTGGCCGAAAGGCGGTGCGATTCCGCGACGGGCACTTTGAAACCTTCCGGCAAGCCATGGATAAAGCCGTTGCGTCGCGCTCTGGTATAACCGAACACCAATGCGCTCAAGGTTGAACGGCATCGGCTCGATTGAGTTCAATCAAAACTTGTTTTGCGCTCTGAAGGAGGCGCGGATTTGAAGTTTAGCGGTTGCCTGCAACGGATCACGGAACTGCGCTCTATGCGCCTTGACTTAGCCCGCCGGGGGTTAATATCCTTGTAATCCAGCAGGTTAAGAGAAAAGATTCTCAGGGCAACGTCATTGTGCCATGGAATGCTTCAACAGCCACGCACGCCAGAGAAAAAGGGGAAATCACAGTGAACGACTTTGCCAAAATACTTGAAGCCAATGCGCACCTGCCGATCGGAAAGCGCGCAATCACCAACCACGGCGTGCTCAACGAAGCATTCGCGTATGCCAAGCCAAGCTCGTTTTCGCGGGGCATGAGGATAGATCTTAAAGGGCTGTCCATTCTGCTCATCTCCGGCACAGCGTCGATCGACGAGAACGGCGTCAGCGTGCATATCGGCGATTTCCGCGCTCAGATGCGCCGCACCCTGACCAACATTACGGGATTGCTGGCCAGCGAAGGCGCAACATGGAAAGACATTGTGCGCACCAGTTGCTACCTCCGCGACATCGAGCGCGATTACGACGCCTTCAACGAAGAGCGCACTGCCTTCTTTAATGAGCAGGGGCTCGATCCTCTGCCGGCGTCGACCGGTATCCAGGCCATCCTCTGCCGGCCTGAATTGCTCATTGAGATTGAAGCCATCGCCATGTTTCGCACGGACTTAGAACCAACTGGCGAGGAGTAGCAACTATGCGCAACGGTTGGCTGTTGGCTGCTGCCTGTCTCTGGGCAGCAGTGCGCCGCTTTTGTAACGGTCAAATGGATTTGGAAAGCCACTCACACCATCTGCGCACTTCACCCGCAACCGGAAACTGCCGTCGTCTGCTGGTCGCTCTGGGAGTGGCCGCGTTGCTCAGCAGCGCGGCAATCCAGGTGGTCGCACAGGACGCATCTGCTCAGCACCCCGCAGGGATTACGATCCAGGGCAGAGTCCTGAACTCGGAGGGACGTCCCGTCCAGGATGCATTGGTAAAGCTCGTGCGCGAAGGTGTTTCAACCGGCCTGGAGACGAAGACAAACGCAGCCGGAGTCTTCATGTTTTCCGCGCCTGGAACCGGAAGATATTTGTTGACCGCGGAGAAGGCGGGACTGACCAACCGCACGATTCCCCTGGAAATATCGCTAATGGGAGAGCAAAAGCAGATAGAGGTGGCCCTAGCAGATGCGCCCGTAGCCCATGCAGATTCCGGCGCTTCTTCAGCACCGCTGACCCAACCCATGGAATTTGCCGATACGCCGAATTTCACAGTTGCGGGGGTCATGGATTGGACTGCCGCGGGCGGGCACGGATCGGACACAAGCCTGCGAACCAGCGAAGCTCTAACCCGCGAGACGCTAAAGCTCAAGGCGAATGCTTCAAGACTCGATTCGGCTGATTCGACCCGCAGCGCCGGGGGAGCTGACCAAACTGAAGACAAGCTGCGCGCAGCTCTTGCCGGCGCCCCCACCAATTTCGAGGCAAACCGCAGGCTCGGCGATTTTTATCTCCGCGCGCACAGATACGTGGAGGCCCTTCCACTGCTTCAGGCCGCATACCAGATCAATCCAGACGATCGTGACAACGAATACCAACTGGCGCTGGCTTTGAAAGGAAATGGCAGTTTCTCACAGGCGCGCAAACACGTGGAGAAGTTGCTGGCGCATGGGGAGAGCGCGGACCTGCATCGCGTTGCGGGCGAGCTTGACGAATCAGAAGGCAACCCGCTGGCCGCAGTGCACGAATTTGAGCAAGCCGTTCGCCTGGACGAGAGCGAAGAAAACTATTTTGCGTGGGGCTCCGAGCTGCTGCTTCATCGGGCCATATTGCAGGCCCAGGAGGTCTTTCAAAACGGCGCCAAGGCATATCCGAAGTCAGTCAGAATGCAGACTGCGCTGGGTACGGCGCTGTTTGCCGGCGCTCACTATGATGAGGCGGCCCAACGCCTCTGCGATGCCTCCGATCTCAGCCCCGCAGACATCGAGACCTATATCTTCATGGGCAAAATTGAGATGGTGGCCCCCAATCCATTGCCATGCGTTCAGCAGCGACTGGCGCGGTTTGCCGATCAGGAGCCAGGAAACGCTCTTGCGAACTACTATTACGCGATGGCGATCTTGAAAGGGCAAGCGCAGCCGGAGAACCAGCAGGTTCTGCAACAAGTGGAGACGCTGCTCAACAGAGCTGTGCAGATCGACGCCCAGTGCGGTGAGGCTTATCTGCAGATTGGGATTCTCGAGTATTCCCAACGCCATTTTGACAAAGCGATTGACGATTTCAACAAGGCAATCGCAGCGAAGCCGGAGCTTGTGGATGCACATTACCGGCTGGCTGTGGCTTACGATAGGATCGGTGCAACCGCAAAAGCGGCGCTGGAGTTTCATCTGCACGATGAGATGAAAAAGCAACAGGCGGCCGAGGTCGAGCGCCAGCGGCGCGAGGTCAAGCAGTTTCTTGTGGGCGGGCAGCCAACTTATCCGTCCGCGCGCTGAGGGAGAACGCATTCGAGCTTTTGCGGCAATCTTGCTGTCGGGGCTGCGACTTTGCCTTACGTCGAAGCCGGCTTGAAGGTTGCGATGATTCCTTCGCCTTCGCGAATCGTCAATATTTGATTCGACTTTATCTGCTCGAATCGTTCAATCTTTTGCGTGGTTGGCCATTTGACTTCGATCCAATCGACGGTGGCCGCCTGCCCAAGCCCAAAGTGAAGCCGCAGGTCGTTCTGCGACATAACGCTTGTGCCGGCGTGCACTTCGTCCATCTGTGTGTGCTTACCGGTGGTCACTCGAACCCGCGCTCCAATTGCGGTGCGATTGCATTTGGTGCCCAGCAGTTTGATCTTGATCCAATTCTGCTTATTTCCCCCGACGTTACGCAGCAGCGAAGGCAGATCGTTCATATTCAAGACAAGGACGTCCATACAGCCGTTGTTGTTATAGTCTCCAAAAGCTGCCCCACGGCTGGAAAATCGCTCACTGATACCGGGACCCATGAGTGAGGAAACATCCTGAAAATGGCCGTTGCCAAGATTCCGATACACGAGTCGTGGATTCTTGAACGCCTCGCCGAAGTTGTATTTGTCGACCTCCGGGTAGACGTGCCCGTTGACCTGAACTATGTCTTGCCAACCATCATTGTCGTAATCGATAAACCCGCAGCCCCAGGCCACATACTGATTGTTGATCCCGACCCCGGAGCTGAACGATACATCCGTGAATGTTCCGTCCCCGTTGTTGTGGTACAGATTGGAGGTGTCGTCGACAAAGTTGGTTTTGAAGATGTCGAACCAGCCGTCGCAGTCGTAGTCGGCCACAGCGAGGCCCATGCCGGCCTGCTCGTGCCCGTCCTCGTTGTAAGCGCAGCCGGACATAACCGCGACATCGGTGAAGGTGCCGTCGTGGTTGTTGCGGAATAGAATGCTCGGTTCCGAATCCACCGCGACATAGATATCGGGCCACCCGTCGTTGTCGAAATCGTAAGAGGTCGCGGTAATGGAGTAGCGCGGGCCGGGCTTGAGAATGCCCGCCTTTTCCGAAACATCGGTAAACGTGCCGTCTCCGTTGTTGTGGTAGAGCATGTTCGTGTCCCCAGGCAGCCCGCGCGGGCCGCACATTGTGGGGATACCCTTCCACTGACAGAAGCTCATGTCGCCGGCGGATGGAGTTTTGTCCGGATCCAATTTTACGAAGTTACAGACGAATAAATCGAGGTAACTGTCGCGGTCATAGTCGAGAAAAGTGCAGCCGGTGCCCCAGCGGCCTTTTGCCTGCGCCAGACCGGCCTTATGCGTCACATCTGTAAAGGTTCCATCACCGTTGTTATGAAAAAGAATGTTATGGCCCCAGAAGCAGCAGAAGAGGTCGTCCCATCCATCGTTGTCGTAATCGCCAACGCAAACGCCCGTCTGCCACCCCGTGCGCCCCAGTCCCGACTTCTCGGTAACATCGGTAAAGGTTCCGTCACGGTTGTTCTTGTACAAGTGAGAGATCGGTTCCTTACCCGCCGGCCAATGCGCATCAAGGCGATTTCCATTGGTCAGGTAGATATCCAGCCATCCGTCATTGTCGTAGTCGAAAAAAGCCAGTCCGCTTCCCTTGGTTTCAACGATAAGCCGTTTGCTGGCGATGCCGCCCCAGACATTCGGGATATTCAGTCCGGCTTGCTGAGCAACATCCACAAATTGAACCGGAGACGACACGGGCCCCGCTGCCGCAGCTTCCACGGCCAGTGGTTCCTTCCACTTCCAAAGTGGTGTCGCGAGAGCATCCGTGAGTGTACTGCCAAGTACGAAAAGAGATGATCCAAGGAAACGGCGTCGCGGAAAGATCATAGATGGCCATGATTATAGCAACGCAGACCGTCTCAGAATGAATCGACAAGCGCGGCGATTCAACCGTCATGCCGGGTGCGCGCAACATGTTTAGCCAAGACACTCATCAACATATCGTCCTGCCCGCATCGCCATGGGACGATAAGCCAAAATCCTATTGACAGGAGGTACGAATGCCCATCGTATCGGCGTCGTTTAGCGCACTCGTCCAGCCCATCACCGCAATATTTCCAAGGCTTGTTTTGCGGCCTGATTCTCGGGTTGCAGGCTCAGCAACTCTTGCAGCACTTCTCTGGCGTCTACCTTCTCGCCGCGCATCGCGAAAAGGCGGGCAAGGTTGAGATAAGACTGATCGTAGTTTGGGGCGACGCGGATGCCTGCCCTGAATTTCTCCTCAGCCTTGGCGTAATCCTGTCCCCGAACAAAGAGAACGCCGAGATTGTTTAATGCCTCGGGATAGTCCGGCTTCAGAGCGATCGCCTTGTTCAAATAGTCCGACGCGAGCTTCGCCCGATCCTGCTGGGCATAGAGCATGCCTAAACTGTAGTTGACTTCAGGATCGTCGGGTTGAATTTCAAGCGCATGAAGCAGGCATTCCTCCGCGTTGATAAAATCCCGCTGCCGCCGGTAGACGTTGCCAAGATTCAGGAGCGCGGTGGAGTACCTGGGCCGAAGCTCAAGCGATTGCCGGAAATCCCGAATCGCATCTTCCGTCTGCCCCCTCTGCGCGGCCATCATGCCAAGATTGTTCCATGCCTCGGGGTAGTTGGGACGCAGCTTCAAAGCTTGCTCAAGGTAAGTTTGCGCCGCGGGGAAATCATTTTTTCGCAAGCTGAGCGTCCCCAGGTTGTAGTAGGCGTCTGGATCGTCCGGCTTGGCGGAGACGACCTCCAGAAAAGACTCCATAGCCTGCTGCAGGTAACCTTGCTGGAACAGGGCCACCCCGAAGGTAAAGTCGTTGCGGCGAAACGCGCTCTGGTACAACGTGCCTTTGAACGGAATCGCTTTCAGCATGCGGTCGGCATTGTTGGCGGGCACTGATCTGACATCCTCAATCAGGCTCTCAGGGTTAATTGGTCCCTGGTACACCTTGACGATCATGCCCTCTGCGTCCAGCAGGAAAGAGGTTGGAATTCCCAGGTTTCTGCGGCGGTCGAAGAGGTGACGATTGATGATGTTATAAATTCCGGCCGTATCGTCGCCGGCAAAAAGGACGGGAAAGAATAGGGCTTGCTGGGCGGCGAACGACCGTGCCGCCTGCGTGTCGGCTGCCTCGTCCACATTTACAGCCAGGATTTGCAACTTCCTTGAAGCCAGCGCCGCCCGGTGGTGATGGAAAAGCTGCAACTGTTCGAGGGAAAGCGGCGCGGTTGTGGCCCAGAAGTTGAGCAACACGAAGCTCCCGCGGAACGACTGCAGTTCATGGATGTTTCCGGCAAGATCGGGGAGGGAAAACGTGGGCGCCCTCAAAGGGTCAATGAGCCATGTTTCAACCTTGGACGGCAGCGATTCCAAAGTTGGCGGCGGTCCCGCCTGCGCGTAAGCTGCTGCGGCGAAAGGCTCGGCAGCAAATGCGGCCGAACCCTCCTCGATCTTGATGCGATGGTTGACCGGCAGACCCTCGAACTGCTGAGTGAGCCCATTGGGCCAACGAATCGTGGCGCGGAGCGGCCCCACCGCCTCTCCAACGCCAAAGAACAACTCCTTGGAGTGCTGGGCCAGAAACCCGGACCCCGCCTGAAGATACTTTGTCTGGCGATGAGCGCCGTTTTCCAAAGTAATTGCGGCCCCGATCGCATCGCGATTGCTCGTATGTCCACGCAAACGGAATGCGATCGAGTGGCCGATGTCTTTCATCGCGTTGTGCAATATCCGCAGTTGGGGAGCGTTGCGATTCTTGAGGATCACCTCCAGCCGTCCGTCGTGATCCAGATCGGCGAGAACGAACGTGCGACTATCCTCGTTAAAGTCCAGCCCCATCGGGCCGGAGACCTCGGAAAACGTTCCGTCGCGATTGTTCGCAAACATCACATTTCTTGCGTAGCCGTGCCAGGTCGAGTCCGATCGAACCAGCTCGTTGATGGCGTTCCACCCATGCTCGTACGCCAGCGCGCCGGTAGCATCCTCTGACGACTTGGCGACCACTTGGCGCCAAAAAAAGCTTGCCAGGTCGGTGCGATCCAAACCAGAAAGGTACCCATTGGCGACATAGAGATCAGAGTAGCCGTCATGATCGAAGTCCCAGAAATCCGAAGACCAGGACCAGCGGCCCATTTCAACATTGGCCTGACGTCCGACGTTCTGAAAAGTTCCGTCCCCCTGATTTCGATAAAGCGCATTGCCGCGCGCGTGCCGCTGGTACAACTCGCGAATATTCTGCGGCGCATTCTCGTGAAACTGCTTTTGTTCTGAAACCCTTTGGCCCGCGGCCTCCCACATGCTGGGGACGTAAACATCCTGGTTGCCGTCATTGTCGTAATCGCACCAGGCGCAGCTCATGCCGGCGCCCACGCCTTCGATATTGGCATGGTGCGAGACAACCGCGAAGGTTCCATTGCCGTTGTTGTGATAAAGCTGGGAACTGCCGAAATCGTTGACCACAAAAAGGTCGGGCAACCCATTGCCGTTTGAGTCCCCCCAGGCGCAGGAAAAACTGTAGCGATCATTATCTGCATTCAACCCTGCCTCTTCGGTCCGCTCTTCAAAAACGCCGTTTCCTGCGTTGTGGAACAGGCAGTTCGGCGGGCCGTTGCGGGCATCGTAATAGGGAATTGGATAGTGATATTGGTCCAGGCCCAGGTAGTACATGTACATGCAGAAGTAAATGTCGAGTCGTCCATCGCGATCGTAGTCGGCCACCGAGGCGTGTGTGAATGTTCCCTGCGGAGGATTGGCAAACTTGAAAGCGTCGTGCTTGAGGGAAAAGGTTCCGTCGCCTTGATTAAGAAAGAGCAAAGGACCGGTGCCGCAAACGACGAGAAGGTCCTGCAGTCCAAGATTTCGAAAGTCGGCAAACAGGGCACAGGCTGTGTTGTCGAGCACGCCCACTCCTGCCTTTTCCGTTACGTCTTCAAAGGTTCCGTCGCCGCGGTTGCGGTAAAGCCGATTGGGAAGTCCGGACGGCTGGCTGACATAAAAATCGTCGAAGCCGTCGTTGTCGAAGTCGCCCACTGCAACGCCATTGTTGGAGTACACATCCACGCCGACCGCACCATCCAGGATCGTTCGCCAATAGTCGGCGCCGTGGAGCATTTGCTTGTTGTACGATTCGGTCGCGCCGAGCGCCTGATGCGTCACGTCGATAAACGCCGGTCCGCGCGCTACGCTCAGCATCTCCTCGCCAGTCTCCCATCGGTGCGCCAGCCACGCCGATCCTTGATCGCGAGACCACTCGGTGCGCCATGAACCGACACGCTCCTCCCGCTGTTGATCGTTGCGCGTGGCCACGATGTCATAGCGGATTTCCAGACGAACCGTCAGCGGGACCGCGGCAATGACTTCGATCCCATAGATTTCGAATTCCGCCGTCTCCACCCGCGCCAGTTGCCCCAGCCAGTCCTTGAGACCGGCAATAAACTGTTCCCGTCCGGCGACAGGCTGCGCCGCAAACTGCCTCCGCATCGCTTCGACTCCGAATTCTGAACGAAGCGGAATTTCTCTGGTCGGATTCAGCGGAGTGGCTTCAATGGAAGGGTGAAGCGACGTTGCCAGCGTTGAGACGCCGCGTAGCGATGCCTTCAGGCTCAGGCTCCATGCATTGAGAAGGACCCCAATTTCAAAGGCATATTTTTCCGTGATGTAATCGTCCGAACCGGGAGCCACGAGGCTTAGAACGTCCGCCAAGGGAGATTTAGCCCGATAGTGTGGGATCAAACGAACGTCCGAGAAAGGGAACGCAGGGTCCCGAGCGGGGTTTTTCTGAGGCTGGGCGAACAGCAACGGGGATAAATGGAAGGGCGACGGACGCAGAAGCAACGGTGCAAGACTCAGGCTTTTGAGCAATCTCCGCCTGGAAAATCCTTGAGAGTCGTTTTTGGAATGCGTCATCCTTGGGGGGTCCGGTCTTGCAAGTTATGTGCCCGCAGAATAGCACCACGGCCAGATGCGAACCAAGGCGCTGCGATTTGAGCGCACATACCGCTATTGCTGAGCGATCGAGCTTCAGTGATTCGACGTCGCTGCTCTCAAGTGTGTTCTTGCCTAATGAAGAAGCTGCCATCTGCGGAGTTGGCAAGAAAAGGTGAATTGAAGAACCGCTCTATGCTATCCAGGCGCCGAGCGCGCTGCCAAGCCGGCCAAGCGGTACCGGCTCAGCTTCCTTCCAGAGAGCAAACTCCGGCGGTGCGACCACGTAGGCCTCAGACAGGCTCTCGGCCACGCAAACGCAAACAGACGATTGCTGGTATTCCTGGAATCGATAGGCAGCCAGCCACACATAGAGGGCCAGCATTTGCGCGTCCAGGGCGCTGCCCGGCAGGTCGTCGACGGCAGGCAGAGGATTCACCTGGTCGGGGTTGTCAAAAACAGCCACGCCGGTGAATGGTTTGGGCTTGGTCCGCACTCCGAATTGCGCCGCCAGAAAAGTGGGACGCGCGCGGCGAAACGCTTCCGACGCTGCCCACTGCACGAAGGAGTTCCCAAAGATGACCGCACCGTTCCCGCTCAGGTAAAGCGCGCGCACAAATTCGCGAATGGCTGGGTCTGCCGCAACTTCGGCAGGACACCAGGGGATGACGTCGACCTTGCGGAGACGATCGAACACTGCGTCCGCGGCGCCAAGGTCTTTGGGAATGGTGTTCATCTCGTGCGAGAAGTTCTGCCGGAACTGGTCCAGTCTCTTATAGCCCAGCATGGTAGCCGGTTCCGCTTGCGTCGTGCCCGAGCCGCTGTTCAGAACGCTGTCAACCAGACCACTTCCAGCGTCAATGATCCAGGTATTCGCAGCCGAGGAATTGGGACGGCTTCTGACTGCATCCAGCAGTCCGGCGCTGTGGCCGCCGGTACCGGTGGGCTTGCCGGTCATCAGAACTTCGAAGGCACGGTGGGCATCGCCCGATTCTGACAGGTCCAGTTTCATCGGACGGCCAATTCCCTGCCAGCGCCGCCACACCGTTGCTTGATCCACGGAAAGTTCCACGGGGATATCGAGAAGTACAAGTCTGCGTTCCCCTTGAGCGGCTGAGCCGTTCGTCTTGACCGCGTGAGCGTCTGCGGTGTCGAAGACTGCCTGCACCGCCTTCCGCCATTCCTGAAAGTACGGCGAAGCGGCCAGCAGGGAAGAGTTCTGGATAGTCTGTTCGTTTGTGGAGAACTGCCAATGGCGGACTCCCATCTTGTCCTCAAGGTCGACTACATTACGGAACAGGATGGTCGATTGTTCGGGACTGAGGCTCGCGACATAAACAAGAAGGCGCTCAACCGACTGCCTTTCGTTGGGAAAGAGGTAATTCCATTGGCTCAACTGCTGATTCACGAAGGGAAGAAACGTCAACGGAATGCGTTTGAGCAGGCCTTGGTTCAAAGCCTCTTGAAGATTTACCGGCAGTGTTTGCTCGACCCGCATATTTCCTTCCCCGTTCAAGACAGCCCCGCGCCACCCGGCTCAACATGAGCCGGCTAGCTTCGAATCTCTTCAATCCTTCGGCCTTGTGCGTCCAGCACCCGGCAACCAAGTAAGCTCCCCATCGTGGGGCAGATATCGATGTGCCGAATGGGACGCTCGATCATTTGAGGTTTGCCCACCCCCGCGCCCAGTGCCATCATCCAGGTGTCTCGCGTCGATTCTGAATTGGCGCGATGATTGAAAAATCCATTGGTCGACGAACCATCGGGGTCGCGTCCGAATTCCGGAAGGACCATCATGGTGGTTTGGCCCCGATAATCGGGGTTGGCTTCGATTTCCTGCCATAGTTGGTAGACGAGCCGATCGGCTGTCTTGATGCCAGACATGTGCAGCGCATACGACCCAAAGTGAGCTGCTTCCACGTCGGAGAATACAACCACCATGACTTGGGGCGCGAATTTGCGCATAATTTCCCGCGTCATGAAGAAGGTAAGTTCGTCTCCCGAGGTCGGGCCGCCGCTGCGTACGAACTCGGCAATTGCGTTTTGAATCGTTCCACGAACCTGCGGATCGAGCTCAGCCGAGGCGTCGAACACGTTCCAGCCCAGTCCTTCGTAGTTGCTTCCAGCCAGAGCGCTTTCCAACTCCGCCTCAACCTTTTTCCGGTCCGCCATGTTGGCGGTTCGGCCGCTGCGAAGAGCTTCCACTACTGCCGTGAGCATCAGTTGCTTGGGAAACACTACGTTCGCGCCGAATTCCGGCCCATACTTCGTGTCCGAACTGGCACCGATCAGGCTGGTAAGCGCCTTGTTGCTGGCCACAACCCAAGTGTCGCTGCGATCGGCGCCGAGTCCTTTCCGGAACTGCTCAAACAAGGTGGGAGTGGTCGGGGCAACCTTTCCCCAATCGTCCACCCGTTGCCAGTTGCCGGTCAGAATGCTGGAAGTCGCATTGAAGTGCGCCGTCACGCCTTCATTGCGGATGTGGTTATAGAACAGCGATTGGGGAAACAGGTCTCCCGACAAATGCGGTATGTTCGCCACGCCCGCACGCGAAAATGTTTCATCGCGGCGCACTGCGCCAACGACGACCAACACGACCTTCTGCCCTGAACCCGCCGGACGGCGCTTCCCCTCGTCAGCTCGCGCCCTGGGAACCAGCGAGCCGGCCATCAGCATTCCCGCAGCGTGCAGAAAACGTCGCTTTGAAGGATCCTCAAGTGACCCCGGATCGACGACAAGTTCAGAGCCCATCTCAGCGCCGGGGCAGAGTTCGTTCTCCATTAGAAAACCTCAGAAGGGGAAACCAATCCGCTGGTAGGGACATGTTCCATAATGCCAAATCCGATTCGGACGGATTATAGGCGGAAGTTGATCGCATATCAAATTCGAGACTGGAATTATACCCAATGAAGCGTGCAAGTGTTTTTTATTGTGTAATTTGATTCCTGCAGGAAACGCCATCTGCCGTCTGGTGCGCCTGGCCGGGGCGAAGCATTTCGATGGTATGATAAAAATCTGCAACTTTTGATTGACAACGGTTTCAATCTTGTAATACCGTTCGGCAATGATTTAGTAACCGTTTACAACGCGTGTTTCCTGTTAGCGGCGACTCTTCCGGGTCTGCGCAGGGCTGCAAATTGTAAATGGCATTCGCAAACACGTAGATCGTAAAAGACGCGGGACAACAGTTACGCACCAAAGATGGAGGATATTCGGATGGGCCTTGATCGCAACACCGTCAAATTCATCAGGCAGTTTGGCTGCCTGATTCTCGCATGTGCTTGCCTCCTAAGCATCCCGGGCAGATACGCATTCGCCCAGGTCACTGAAGGATCAATCTCTGGAACGGTTCAAGATGCCACGGGCGCGGTCATCCCCAACGCGCAAGTGACCCTCTTGAATACAGACCAGGGCATCACGCTGCAAACCAAATCCAGCGGCTCCGGCGCATACACCTTTTCGCCTGTCAGAGCCGGGCACTATACCTTGTCAGTTACTGCGCCAGGTTTCCAAAAGACCACACAGAATAATCTTGTGGTGAACGTAGCGCAGAGCCTGCAGGTCAACGTTCAGCTCAAATTGGGCTCCGCGACTGAAACAGTCGAGGTAACCACAGCGCCTCCGCAACTGCAGACCCAGGACGCCTCGATCGGGCAAACCGTCGGCACGAAGGTCATCAATGACCTGCCCCTCAACGGCCGCAACTTCACGTTCCTTGCCCAACTCGGCGCCGGCATGCAGACGCCACAGGCAGATACCCGCGGCAACGCCGCCTCTGGCGCATTCTCCGCCAACGGCCTGCGCCCCGCGCAAAATAACTACTTGCTCGACGGCATCGACAACAACTCCAACGCTGTCGACTTCCTCAATGGAACCAACTTCGTCATCCTGCCTCCGCTGGACGCGATCTCGGAATTCAAGGTCCAGACCGCCGACTTCAGTGCCGAACTGGGCCGGTCTGCGGGCGCGGTCCTCAATGCCACCATCAAATCCGGAACCAACAGCGTCCATGGTGCGGTCTGGGAGTTCTTCCGCAACGATAAAATGGATGCCGCGGATTGGTTTGAAAACAACGGCGGACGTCCCAAGGGCGCACTACGCCAGAATCAATTCGGCGCCTCCGGCGGCGGCCCCATTATCAAGAACAAGATCTTCTGGTTTGGTGATTATGAGGGCTTCCGGCGCGTGCAGGGCACGGCTCTGAACGGCAGCGTTCCCTCCGCGCTCGAACGGAGCAGCGGCTTCTCCAACCTCAACGACATCCTCACCCAGAATTCAGGGGCAGCAGCCAGGGCCGACATTCTGGGCAGGCTCGTACCGGCCGGCACCGTCCTCGATCCGGCCACCACGCGATACGTTGCTGCGGGCGCTGTTGATCCCGTTACCGGCTTGACGAACACAACCGCCAGCGCCGGGTACGTTCGCGAGCCGTTCAGCAATGGCTGCACGGTAGCTGCCGGCGGAACCTTCTCGGCTTCGACCTGCGCCCTGAATCAAATTCCTGCCGGTCGCATCGACGCTAACGCCGTAAAACTGTTGAGTCTATTCCCCGCGCCCAACTCAGGGTTGTTTACTTATACAAACAGTCCAAAGCTGTTCGAGCATAAGAACGCCTTTGACGTGCGCGGTGACATCAACCCCGACCAGAACAATCAGATCTTCGTCCGCTTCAGCTATGCCGACGACCCGCAATTCATTCCGGGCATCTTTGGCGGCGTTGCCGATGGCGGCGCATTCCAGCAGGGTCTCCAGACCGCGAAATCCGATCAGGCCGTTGCCGGATGGACCCACGTATTCAACCCCAAGACCATCAACCAGGTGCGCGCTGGTTTTGCCCATCTCCACACTACCCGTTACGGTCCGGTAGCCACCACCATGGGTATTCCGGCGCAGTACGGAATTCAGGGTATCCCTCAGTTGCCTGAGAACGGCGGCCTTCCCGCCCTCGCAATCACAGGCTTGGCCACCCTGGGCAGCAACAACTATCTGCCCTCCGACGAAGTCAGCCAGACGCTCCAGGTCACGGACGACTTTACGAGAATTCTCGGCAAGCACACTTTCAAGGCCGGAATAGAACTTCAGCGCGTCAAGTTCTCCACCTTGCAGCCGGCCAGTTCCCACGGCCAGTTCACTTGGAATGGAACCTACGTTGATATACCGAACGTGAGCAACACCACGGGCGGTGTTCCGCAAATCCTGCTGCAACCTCAGGCGGCTCCAGGCACGATCTACGGAAATCCAAATCCCAATGGCTTCAGCTATTCCGGTGGCGCAGACAGCGTCTGGATCTCCAACATCGGAAAGACCTACGATGAAAAGCAGTACAGCGCGGGATACATCCAGGACGACTGGAAAATCAATCCCACGCTAACCCTCAACCTCGGTGTTCGCTGGGACTATTTTGGTCCCATCAATGAGACCAACGGCGGCCAGGCCAACTTCGTTCCCAGCGCCTTTGGTACACCCACGTTCCTCATCCCGGCCTCCGGCAAGGACAACAGAACCTTGTCCACAGGTGGTGGCAACGGCACCGGAACTTGCCAGGGCCTCAATTGCTGGGGTTTCGTGGATCTGCTGGCCAGGGATGGCATCTCCCTCGCCCAAACGAACCAATACGGCAAAGGCCTGCTCAAGACGCAAAAGACCAATCTTGCGCCGCGCGTAGGCTTCGCCTATCAGGCCACCCCCAAGCTTGTAGTTCGCGGCGGGTTCGGCCTCTTCTTCAACTCGTTTGAGAACCAGGGTTATGGACCCAACATCGGTGAGAACTATCCCTTCCAGTATTCCTTCTCTGAAGGCATCAGGGCCAATACATCCGGGCCGGCCATAGCATCCCAGGTAGCGCCGGTCAGCTTCGGCACCCCGTTTGCCGGTTGCCCCACGGCTGGTCCGGGTGGAACGGCGACGCTCGAAGCCGGTGCGTCGTGCATTTCATTCACGCCCGCCTTGGTCAATGCCCTCGGCCTTGGCCTTCAGGGACTCCAATTCAACTATCAAACCCCGCGCACCTACAGCGCCAACGTCACCCTCCAGTACGCAATTACGCCTACCTTGTCCGCTCAGGCATCGTATGTGTTTACCGACGGCCAGAACCTTCAGACCGGCATCGGTGCAAACCATGTGAGCCAGATCTTCCCGGCCGGAATAAGCACAACGCAAGTGGATTCCAACAGTAAACCACTTGCCGGAATGGTGCCGTTCCCCGATTTTGGCGGCGGCAGTTACCAGGATACGATAGGAAACAGCCAATATCACGGACTGCAAACCAAGCTTGAAAAGCACTACTCAAGCGGGCTCAATTTCCTGCTCACCTACACCTTCTCAAAAACCATGTCTGACGCTGGCGACTTGCTCAACGGCGGCAGCAATGGTGGCTATCGCGCGCCCTCTGTGGCCGGCCTCGGTCCCAGGTTCGATTGGGGTCTGGCGGATTTCAACATCTTCCACGTAGTCCACCTCAGCGGCAGTTATAACCTGCCCTTCGGCAAGGATCAGCGCTTCCTGAGCCACGGAGCAGTAGCCAATGCAGTGTTCGGCGGGTGGTCGATCAACTGGATTGCCACGCTTCAGGGCGGACAACCTGTCAACTTCGGTTGCCCGACCGGAACCACTTCTGGAACAGGCTGCAATACGCTCAAGGTTCCGGGCGTAAGCCAGCAACTGGGAATCCAGAACAAGGCAATCGCTGCAAACGGCGGAATCAAGAGGCCATTCTGGATCAACAACGCAGCAGCCTTCAACCAGCCTTGCAAGTTGGGCGCATCAGGCCCGATTTCAAACTCACCGACTGGATGCGTACCTTTGTCCGGCTCAGCGGCATTGGGTAATACGGGCGGCGGAGAAACCTTTGGACCGGGATTCCATCGTCTGGATTACTCGATGTTCAAGGGCATCCAGTTGAACGAACGCTTCTCGATGCAGTTCCGGGCGGAGTTCTTCAATATCCTCAACCACCCCAACTTTAACTCGCCTGGCTTCGGCGGCAACGGTGTTGTGTCAGTTTCAGGCGCAAACAAGTATAACGATCCTCACTTCGGCCAGGTTGGTTCCACTCGCGATGCTCCCTACGATCCGAGGCAGATCCAATTTGCTCTCAAACTGTACTACTGAGCTAGAATGAAAATGCCCCGGGAAGGCACGCCCTTTGGGTGCCTTTCCGGGGTTTTTTCTGCGTAGCGCTTTCGCTCACGCGGTCATCATAGAGGAGGAATGTGAGCAAAAAGCCCAGCATTTGGCTGGCGATCCTGTCCTCGCTCTTGGTTTGCACTGCATTGGCAGCTGCTGAAGACAACCCTAGCCAGAAGTTAAACCGCGACTTTCAGGCGGCAGTAGCGCAATACGATGCCGGCCAATTCCGGGAAGCGGCTGTGCAACTGGAAGACCTCTTGCACCGCGCACCGAACAGCTTTGAAGTCCATGAACTCCTCGGACAGGCCTATGCCTCGCTGTCGCAGAATGCTAAAGCCATCGAACACCTGGAAGCAGCTGTCCGCCTCAATCCGGCTTCGGCCCCTGCCAGGGAGAACTTGGCGGCGAGTCTGTGGCGCTCCGGAAAGACTCAACTGGCAGAAGAGCAGTTCCGCAAGGCCCTCGCGCTCGAGCCTAGCAGCTTTGATGCCAATCACAACCTGGGCGAGTTTTACGCGCAGTCCGGAAGACTTACCGACGCCATTCCACTTCTCGAAAAGGCGCAACAGATCAACCCTTCTTCCTATGGCAACGGCTACGATCTGGCCCTGGCCGAGTTTATGGTCGGACAGCTTCAGAAGGCTACCCAGCTTGTTGAGGACTTGATAAAGGTTAAGAATACCGGCGAGCTTCACGATCTGCTCGGCCAGATCGAAGAGAAAAATGGCAACTCAATTGCCGCTGTCAATGAGTTTGAAATCGCTGCCCGTCTCGATCCGAGCGAGGAGAACCTGTTCGATTGGGGAGGGGAACTCCTTCTCCACAGGACGTACGAACCGGCCACCGAAGTCTTTCGGGAAGCCGCTCGGCGGTATCCGAACTCCTCCCGCTTGATGATCGGCCTGGGATTGGCGCTGGACTGGCGCGGCAAGTATGATGACGCTGTCAAGGCGCTGCTCACCGCTGCCGATCTCGCCCCATCCGACCCCCGCTGTTACCTCTATCTCTCCAAGGCATACGACAGTTCCCCGACTCAGGCACAGGAAGTCATTCAGCGATTCCGGCGTTATGCCGAGCTTGAACCTGCCAACGCGCTGGCCCAGTATTACTACGCCTTGAGCTTATGGAAGGGCAAGCGGGTGGGAGACCCCAGCCTCGATCTGCAGACCATAGAGGCCCTTCTCGAAAAGTCCATCGCCCTCGATGACTCGCTTCCTGAAGCACACGTGCAGTTGGGCAATCTGTACGCCGACCAACATCAGTATGACAAGTCCATCCCGCAGTATGTGCGCGCATTGGAACTAAATCCAAATCTTCCCGACGCGCATTTCCGCCTCGGAACAGACTATGTTCGCATCGGACAAAAGGATCAGGCGCAAAAGGAGTTCGACATCTATCAGAAACTCCGCGCACAGCATTTGGCCGCGGTGGACAAAGAGAAAGCAGAAGTCCAGCAGTTTGTATATTCGTCGCAGGGCGGCTCTTCCGCCACGCATTAGCTGAACCAAAGCACTGGCAAGCGCAAGAAAGACAGGCGTAAAATACCGCTTTGCTCCCCTGAGCGGTCCCCGAGGTCACGAATGTCCTTAGAAAGCTATCCGAACTCTAAAAATTGGCGGCGCGCTGTCATCGCCGGCCTCGCGCTCATAGTTATTCTGCTAGCTTCCACTTGGCTTGTGCCGTTCAACAGAAGCGCGTCCGCAAAGATCGAACCGCAGCAGTCGGACTCGTCACCCGCGACGCAAAATGCAGAGCACTCAAGTGCCGCCATCACCATCGACTATCCGCAAAACGGCTCCATTTTTCCTCCCGGCATTACCCCGCCCACGTTCATTTGGAGAGATTCCGCGGCCACGTCCTGGCAAATCGCCGTATCCTTCGCCGACAAGGCCCCGGCTCTCCACGCTCGTTCCAGCGGCGTGCGGATGCATATCGGCGCAATCGACCCCCAGTGCGTTGCCCCCAGCAACAAGCTGCCGAAGTTGA
>DATKWA010000111.1:0-14741 GCA_035529815.1 Occallatibacter sp.
GTTATTACGCCAAGGCTGATGTAGTCCGTGATCCGGGCACCCGGAGGGAGTTCCGCAACCGTACGCGCCACCTGTGGCCTCCTGTTCTTGCCGCATACAGAATGCCACAAATTTATCTAAGTGAACAGTATTACGGCTAGCAGCGGTTTGAAGTAGCGACGGACAAGCTTAGTCTCCCGAATCGGACATTCACGGTGCGATGTGAAAACGAAATCGCCCTGCTTGGCTCCAGCGTCATTGGCTTTGTCCGCGAAACTCTTTGGCCAATTTTGCGAGCCATATCTCCTCCTAGAACTGAAAATGCGGCGCACGTGGCCGCTGTTTAGGATTGCTTTTATCAATGGATTAAGGGATTAAGGTGCGGAAGACTGACGGGGGTTCAGTATCTCTTGTTGACTTTATCTGCGGCTGCACGGCGTAGGAAGAGCGCTGAGGCCGAGTTCCCACTTTCTGGGTTGCTGTCCCAGCCGAGAACACTTCGAATGGCATGGGGTGTTGTCGGCGTGTTCAGGTGGTCGAAAGAGCTTGGCTCGCCTCTCAGAGCCACTCCTGGACAATTGCCGCCAAATCGGGATCATCGCTTAGAGATGAGCACGCAATATCCTGCATGTACCTCTTGAGTTGGGGGCGGTCAACAAAACGCCTCCGCGGTTGTCCGCAGGCCATAGAATATGTGACTTGCAGTTCCGGCAAGCTGATAGAAACGCCCGAAATGCCAGAGGTATCGCACACGTATCGTACACAAAAGTTGCGGAGGGCGTGCGCCTACGCCCTGAATGTCGCACCCGCCTACTGGACGTTCGCAGGGAACCTCTGATCCAGCGCTAATAGATCTGCTCGGCAACCACCCGTGGCACGCTCACGCGGCCATTCACAACCCGCGTCTCCAGCACAATTTGCAGATTGCGGTCTTGCCATCCTCTCGGCGCCTGCGCAACGAACTGAGAAAAATAGTCGGAACTCGACACGAATTCGCTCGCCGCCGCCGTGCCATACGGGCCCAGACCGCAGAGAATCACCACCGGCTGTCCGGTCAGTGGATCATTCATCCGCGTCACCAGTGAGTAGTCCTCCGTGATCGCACTCAGCGGTGCCTCCATATTGACGGCCCAGGTCGCCGCGGCAGGATTCTTCTCGTCGACGAGAATCCCGTCGGTCCCGTAAGGCTTGTTCGGTGTGCTCTTCAACTGAAACCGCATGCCTGCCAGGATTCGCTGCGTCCACGGATTGTTCATCCCACCGATAAAGATCACCGGCTGCTGGCGCAGATCGTTCAGATCCGTCAGATCGGCCAACCGCAGCGTCGCTCGCTTGCCCCGCGCGCCCAGAAGGCTTCCCACCCGAAGCAGCGCAGCGCCCGCATTCGGATTCAGAACATTGTCCGCGGTCGGATTCGGATGAAGTTGCAGGACGTTGCTGATGGGAGGCGTCTTGAAGAAAAAGTTCAGATCGCCCACGCATACCGTAATTTCCTCGCCGCCGTTCATCACCGGTGCCCAGAATGCATCTAGTGCCCGCTGCGCCGATTGCGTTCGGAAGTAATGCGTGGCGAATACCACTCCGATCAGAGCAAGCGCCAGGGCGCAGCCGGCCACCATCAGCGGTATCCAGCCAGGCCGTCGCGGCTCGGCATCTGCCGTGTGTGCTGGCTCCGCATGCGCGGCCACAGCACTTTCACTCTTCGCCCCGCTGGGTGCGGTCTCCACAACGCCCAGCTCCTGCCTCTCTTTGTGTACTCCCGTGGGCCAGTGAAAGAAGGGAACGTAGCTCCCCAGCGGAAGCTCCACGCGGAGTTCCCCGGCATGGTCGGGTTCCACATAATACTGCGCGATTCTCCGCCGCAGTTCCACGGCCGCGCCGCGGACAATTGGGTCGGTGGTTACATCGTAGTCGTGTGGACGCTCGAAGACCTCCACACCAATCAGCCGCTCTTTGATCTCTGCGGTACTCCCTGCCAGCGCCTTCTCCACCACGAAACGCAGAAATTCCGTATTGCGCTTGCTGTTGCGGAACGACGGACTGGCAAGGATCCTCTGCAGTTGAGCCGCAATCTCCTCGCCCGGAATGTCGTCGCAGCGTAGAGCCGCGACCGCCGCTTCACCAGGCGCACACTGCCCACCCGCCTCCGGAGGAGGCGCGGCCGCGGAATGGACATTCGCCCTGCGGGTCGCCATTGGACACCGTTTCTTGCCTCCAAAGTGTACCCCCCTGAATTGACCGATGGCAATGCGGACTTGCGGAATTCCTCCTCTGCCTCGCCGCCGGAGCCGCCCCGCGCAAACGGAGAATCTGCCGCCCGAAAGGTATCTTTCCCTCCGCCGGCAGGTTGCCCACCTCTCCACACCTACCCATACACAGCATCCCTAGACTTCTGCAAACAGAGCGCTTACAGCGTTTTCAGACAGGTGCTCCACGGTTGTGCACTTTTCAGGCCCCCGATGGACTCCTAGTCTTGCCGATGTCGCTGCTGACCCCTTGCGCTTATTGCGCTGCGCCAGCGCTGGCGGCGCCCACAGGATCGATCAGCACAGTTTTAGGCAGTTTCCACTCGACTGGAGGCACGTAAATGAAGAAGATCTGCGTCGTAACCCTCTGCCTGCTCGCGGCTTGGGTCATTGCACCCGCCGCAGCGCAGACCACGACCGGCGACATCCTGGGAACCGTAACCGATACATCCGGCGGGGCCATCCCAGGCGCCAAAGTCACCATCACCAACACCGGCACCAATATCGCCCAAACCACCACCTCGGCTGCTGGTGGAGACTTCGTCGTCAATCTGCTGCAGCCGGGCACCTATCAGGTCACAGTGACCGCACCGAATTTCCAGACCTTCGCCGTATCCGGCATTCGGCTGTCGGCCGGCGACCGCCGTCGCGTCGATGCCAAGCTGGCGGTCGGAGCTGCAACCCAGACCATCACCGTGCAGGCGGAAGCGTCTGCCATGCAGACCGACTCCTCCGTGGTCTCCACCACCATCACCCAGACCGCGGTGCAGAACGTGCCTCTGAACGGCCGCAACTTCATCAATCTAATCCAGGTGCAGCCGGGTATCAACCAGGGACCGCCAAACTCGCTGACCAATGGCACCCGGCAACTCGATCGCCGCCAGACCGCCGCCTTTTCAGCCAACGGCCAGGGCGATGGCCTCAATAATTCCCTGATCGACGGCGCCGACAACAATACCAAGGGTACCCAGGACATCCCCGTTCGCCCGGCCCTCGACGCAATCGACGAGATGCACGTACAGACGAGCAATTACACCGCCGATGTGGGCCGCTCTCCGGGCGCAGTCGTCGATATCATCACCAAGTCGGGCACCAACCAGTTCCACGGCGATGCATTCGAGTACTTTCGCAACGACGTTCTCGACGCAACCAACTACACCTTCGGGGCGAATCTGCCCAAATCGAAATTGCGCTGGAACCAGTTCGGCGGCAGCCTGGGCGGGCCGGTGATCAAGGATAAAGCCTTCTTCTTCGGCGGCTACGAAGGGTACCGCCTCAGAAACACCAGCGCGCCTTCCGTCAATACGGTGCCCACCGCGTATGAAGAGCAGCACCCCGGTGATTTCACCGACGTGGGCGGCCCCACCATTACCAACATCGATCAGGCCGGCCTCGCCTACTTCAAAATGTATCCCGCGCCCAATCAGGGCACAAACCAGTTCTTCAGAGTTCCCGGAGAGTTGCAGAACAGCGATGACTTCGACGCGCGCGGCGACTTTCACCTCGGCTCCAACGACACACTCTTCGCCCGCTATATCCTCAATAAGGCCTACACCCAGCTACCCTCTGGAATGCCGCTGGCGACCGTGGGCACCGTCAAGCCCTTCGATCCACTCGGCGACTACGCCACCGACCTCAACTACAACGCCATGCTCGGCTACACCCACATCTTCAGCCCCACCCTGCTGATGCATCTGGCCGCCAACTACACCCGCGCAGATAACGACGACATCGCCCTAGCCGGTGGACTCAACCCTAATGCCGCCATGGGACAAGCCAACGTCAATGTTCCCGGCACCGGCGCCAGCATGCTCGCCAATATCGTCGTCAGCGGCGGCGCCAACCTGGGCAACAGTACCTTCATGCCGACCCAGCATCAGGAAAACGCATTCCAATACTTCGGCTCCATCATCTACACGCACGGGAGCCACAACATGCAGTTCGGCGGAAGCTTGCTCCGGCGTCAGGTCCACACCGTTCAGAGCAGCTACCCCGAAGGTAACTGGGTCTTCAACAATGCCAACCCCGGTTCTACCCCCTATGCCAATGGCTATCCAAACCTTCTCCAGGGACGGTACTTCAGCACTCAGCGCTCGCTCGATCTGGTTCCCCCGAACTACCGAATCTGGGAGAACGGCCTCTATGCTGAGGACAACTGGCGCGCAACCCGCAACCTCACCCTCAACCTCGGCGTGCGCTATGACGTCTATACCCCCTACGCCGAGAAGCACAACCATATCTCGACCTTCGACCCCACGACCGGGCAACTGCTGGTGGCCGGCCAGAACGGCCTAGGCAGTACCGCCGGCGTCCAGACCGACTTCCAGGGGCTCCAGCCGCGCGTCGGCATGGCGTGGACTGTCGGCCATGGATTCGTCCTCCGCGGCGGCTATGGCATTGTTTTCTTCCCCGACAATACCGCCTCGGTCGCCGATATGAAGAACCCGCCCTTCACCACGGCCCTCTCCGCCTGCGGCGTCATGGCGAACTCCTCGGTGAAGTGCCCGGTCGGTATGACCCGGTTTGCTGATGGCTTCATTGCTCCCAATCCGACCCTGCCCAGCGATCCCATTTACACGATTCCCGACGCAACCGACCCCAACTTTCGAACCGCCTATATCCACCAGATCAACGTAACGGTACAGAAGCAGTTGGGGGCAAATGTTCTCACCGTCAGCTATATCGGCGAGTACGGCCGAGATTTGATCCAGACCTTCAATGACTACAACGCCCCACCGCCCAATACCGCTACCGGCTCGGCCTTCCAGCAATTGCGGCCCTACTATGCCAAGGCTCCCAATCTGCAAGGCGTGCAGTTGATCGCAAGCCACGGCAGGTCTACCTACAATGCTCTCCAGGCGTCCGTCGAACGGCGGCTCACCAACGGACTGTCATTCATGGTGAACTTCAACTACGCCCAGAACCTGACCAACGCCATATCTTCGAGCACGGCAACCGCCGGCGGCTATGGCATCGTGCCCGGTCAAACCAACACCCTCGACTGGGGAAACTCGGGTATCGCTGTCCCAGCCGGAATCAATGGCACCATTACCTATGCGCTTCCCTTCGGCAATGCCTCGCATGGCATCGAAGCCAGCATCATCAAGGGATGGCGCGCCAATGTGATCGGTGCGTGGTCCACGAGCCTTCCCTTAACCGTGGTCAACAATACCGACCAGAGCAACACCGTGACCACGGAACAAGACCGCCTCGATGTCCTCTCCAATCCGCAGCTCTCCAACCACTCCATCCACGCGTTCTTTAATCCAGGAGCCTTCGCCTCGCAGGCTAAGGGAACCCTCGGAACTGAAAAGTGGAACCAATACTGGGGACCGCACTATCGCGACATGGACATGAGCTTGGTGAAGACCTTCTCGGTCTGGGAAAACCTGAACCTCGACTTCCAGGCGCAGGCCTTCAACGTCTTTAACACCCCGAACTTCGCCAACCCCAACTCGACCCTGCCGGCCAATACCGCTCCCGATACCCCCGCCGTCACACTGTCCAACATCAACAACACCCAAGCCAACCCCAACCACTTCGGACAGGTAACCGGGATGATCACCAGTTACACCCCCAGGGTCTACCAATTCGCCATGACGCTCCGCTTCTGATGATCGCCTCCTGAGATCAGAAGAAGCGTCGGGCAGGGCTGCGACCGAGATCCTTGGCGCCGCCCCGCTCTCCCTCAAACCGCATCAATTGCCAACTCCAATCATGATCAAGGCGGAATCACATGAGCTCAGAAAAACAAAAGAAGGGAATGAGCCGGCGCACTTTCCTGGCCGCGAGCGCCCTGGCAGCGCCCGCCGCCGCAACCGCGCTGGCCACTACCGCGGCGGCATCCTCCGCGCCCCTGGCTGCTCCCAACATTAACAAGGGCGCACGCCGCCGCAACGTCCTCTTCATGGCCACCGACGACATGTGCGCCCGCCTCGGCTGCTACGGCGTCCCGGTGAAGTCCCCCAACCTCGACCGCCTCGCGCAATCCGGCGTGCGCTTCGAGCATCATTACTGCCAGTTCCCGCTCTGCGGTCCCTCGCGCACCTCGCTCATGACCGGCCTCGCCCCCGATACCACCCGGTGTTACGACCTCAATACCGACTTCCGCGAGACCATTCCGCAGACCGTCACCCTCTCCCAGCTCTTCCAGAAGAACGGCTACTTCACCGGGCGCGCCGGCAAAATCTACCACTATAACAACCCCAGCGAGATTGGCACTCCCGGCTTCGACGATCCCGCCAGCTGGCACAAGATCTCCTACCCCGCCGGCTACGACCGCACTCACGACGAGGCGCTGGTCACGTTTTATACGCCCCAGGGCAGCGGGTTCGGCGGCTATGACGCGAATACGATTAGTCGCTATCGGGAGATGCAGGCCGCACGAGAGAAGCAGATGCAGGAGCATTGGCAGGATGCTCCCGCCAAAGCTCCCTGGCGTCACGGCGGCGCCGGCCCCGGCGGCATTCGCATCGCCCAGGATGGCTGTACGCCGCTCCTGCCGCTCAGCAAGAACGGCGACCTGGGTGTCGCGATTGCCGGGCACGCCTCCGACGGCGAGGATCAGGAGATCACCGACTTCAAGGTGGCCGAAGCCGCCATCTGCATGATGGAAGAGCACCGCAACGAGCCCTGGTTCATCGGCTCCGGTTTCTTCCGTCCCCACGTGCCCTTCATCGTCCCGTCCAAGTACTTCGACCTCTATAACCTCGACGATATCCAGGTGCCGCCCTTCGATCCCGCGGAGCTCCATTCCGCGCCGCGCATCGCCTACGACACCATGAACCCCAACTACGGCATGTCGCTCCAGCAGCATCGCGAAGCGGTGCGCGCCTACTACGCCGCCATCAGCTTCGTCGACGCCCAGGTCGGCCGGCTCGTCGATGCCCTGCAAAAGCTCGATCTCGCCCAGGACACCACCATCGTCTTCTGGGCCGACCACGGCTTCATGGTCGGCGAACACGGGCAGTGGGAAAAGATGAAGCTCTTCGAACCCTCCGCCCGCGTGCCCTTCCTCATGGCCGGCGCAGGCGTCACCGGCGGCGGCCGCGCCTGCCACCGAACCTCCGAGCACCTCAACATCTATCCCACCCTGGCCGAGCTGTGCCAGTTGGAAGGCACTCCCGCCAATCTACAGGGACGCAGCCTGGTTCCTCTGCTCCAGAACCCCGATGCCCCCTGGGATCATCCCGCCGTCACTCAGGTTACCCGTCGCACCGCCTCGGGTCCAACCATGGGCTACTCGGTGCGCACCGAACGCTACCGCTATACCATGTGGTCCGGCGGCGCGGACGGCGAGGAGCTCTACGACTACCAGACCGATCCGCGCGAGCTGAAGAACCTGGCCGAAGACGCCAGCATGGCTGCACTCAAAGGCAAGCTCCGCTCCCGGCTTCAGCAGATCGCCGACTCTCGCGGGATGAAGCATGCGGCGGCCCGCGCGTAACCGCGCAAACGCCGCATGCATCACCTCGACAGAAACCACAACTCAACCCTCGACTACAGATCATCCACGGAGAATGGCTATGAGTTCTGCATTTAACCGGCGTGAATTTCTTGGCATGTCTGGCGCAACCATGATGACCAGCCTCGTAGCAGGCGCAGGGGCCCAAACCGCGAACTCATCTCCTTCTCCGGCTTCCGGCGGCCACCTGACTACGCGCCCCAATCTCATTCTGTTTATGCCCGATGAGATGCGGGCCGATAGCCTGACCTGCTTCGGAAACCCCCTCACCAAAACGCCGAACTTCGACCGCCTGGCTCAAGAAGGAACGCGCTTTTCGAACTGTCACGTGCAGTACCCCGTCTGCGGCGCCTCGCGCTGCAGCCTACTCACCGGATGGCCCACCAGCGTGCGCGGCCACCGCAGCCTCCAGTACTTCCTACGCCCTGAAGAGCCCAACCTCTTCCGCTATCTCCGCCGCGCCGGCTACGATGTCTTCTGGTACGGCAAAAACGATGCGCTCGCAGCCCAAAGCTTCTACGACAGCGTCACCGAGTGGCAAGACGCAGGCGCGGCGCTGATGATGAGAGCCATGCGCACCATGCGCGATCTCACCCCCGGCTCCTCGTCCATGCTCTATTCAGCCGCCGGCGATCGCCGCTCGACCTCTGACTACGCCAACCTTCAGCATGCGTTCAAGATTCTGGACCGCAAAGAGAGCGAGCGGCCCTTCTGCATCTTCCTGCCGCTGATCGAACCCCACCCGCCGTACACCATTCCCGAAGACTTCTACAATATGTACTCGCCCTCCGACGTCCCCGCGCCCATTCCGCCGGGACTCAAGCGCAAGCCCACCTACCACGACGGCATTCGCAAATTCGATAACCTCGACCGTCTCAATGAATCGGACTTCCGCAAGATTAAGGCCGTCTACTACGGCCAGGTGAGCTACAGCGACTGGCTGATGGGCGAGTTGCTCGCCGAATTGGAGAAGACCGGCCACGACAAGGATACAGCCGTCTTCCTGCTCTCCGACCACGGCGACTACACCGGCGACTACGGTCTCGTCGAAAAGTGGCCCAGCGGGCTGGAAGATTGCCTGACTCATGTTCCAGTCATCGGCCGCGTTCCCGGCGGAAAGCCTGGCGTCGTGGCGGACGACATCATCGAGCTCTATGACGTGATGCAGACCGCGCTCGACCTCGCCGGTGCCGAGGCGCACCACACGCACTTCGCCCGCAGCCTCGTGCCCCAGTTGAGCGGCGGTGCAGGCAATCCCAACCGCGCCGCCTTCAGCGAGGGCGGCTACAACGTCTATGAGCCGCAGTGTTTCCCCTGGGGCACCGGAGGCATGTACGAGGGCAAGCAGAAGCTCCAGAACGAAGTGCCGGTCTCGGTTTCACGCAGCTCGATGGTGCGCACGCGCACGCATAAGCTCATCGTTCGGCCGCAGGACCAGAGCGAGTTCTACAGCTACGCAGATGATCCACAGGAGCGCAATAACCGGTACGGCGACCGCAGCGTAGCGACTGTTCAGGCAGAGCTGCAAATGAAGCTGCTCGAGCACTATGTTGATACGACGGGCATCGCGCCGTTCGATAAGGACTCGCGCAACGCGCCGCCGTTTTATCCGGGTCGACCCTATCCAATTCCCGCCAATTGGCATCGCACGATTCTCGACAAAGGATAGCCGGTGCATTAGGCTAACGAACTGAATTGGATGAATAGAGATCGCACCGCCAGCGCGCGTCCGTATGGGCGCGTTGGCTTGATACGACTTCGAAGAGTCCTGTGGAGAAGACAATGGAGACACGCAGAACAGTATTGAAGTATTTGGCGGGGACCGCCGGGTTGGCGACGTCGAACCTCAGCGGGATGGAGGCGTTTGCCAAGCAGTTGGGAAACGAGTCCGAGAAGCCGAACATTCTTTGCATAGTGGGCGAGGGGCTGCGCTGGGACGAGCTGTCTTTGACCGGCAACAAGCTCATTCACACGCCCAACATGGACCGCATCGGCCGCGAAGGATGCGTGTTCCACAACGCGTTCGTCGTGAACGCGCTGTGCCTGCCCTCGCGCGCCACCATGCTCACCGGCATGTACTCGCATTCCACCGGCGCAGTTTCGAATGTGCAGGGCAGGATCGATCCGAAGCTGCCGCTGGTCTCCGACCTGCTGCAGAAGGCCGGCTACGACACGGCTTTCCTGGGTAAGTCGCACGTCGAGGGCGCGCTCATGGATCACTACTGGGACTACTACTTCGGCTTCGTGGGCCAGGCTGACTATTACCGGCCGCGCGTCACCGAGGGTATCAAGGGCAAATACGGCCCGGAGAAGCTCTACGCCGGCCAGTATGTCGACACGCTGCTGACCCAGAAGGCGGTCGAGTGGATCGGGCAGAAGCGCGACAAGCCGTTCGTCATGTTCCTCTGGTTCTACGCCCCGCACGCACCCTTCTTCCGGCCCAAGGACATGGTGAACGATCTCAATGGTGTGCCGATCCCGGTGCCGCCCTCGTTTAACGAAGATGTGGAGGGCTATCCCGGCAAGCCCCGCGCCGTGGCCGATGCTGACGACAAGGTCGGCTACTCCGAGGTCTATAGTGACGATCCGCGCTCGCTGGAAGAATTGGTGAAGGACCACTATGTGGGCGTGGAAGACAACGACCGCAACATCGGCGCGGTGCTGAAGGCGATTGAGAGCCAGGGGCAACTCGACAAAACCGCGGTGCTGCTTACTGCGGATCACGGTTTCTTTCTTGGCGAGCATCATCTTTACGACAAGCGCCTGATGTATGAGCCCTCGATCCGCGTTCCCATGTTGCTGCGCTATCCGGGTAAGGTGAAAGCGGGCGCGGCATCGGACGCGATGGTGCTGAACCTTGATTTGGCACCGACGTTGCTGCAAGTGGCCGGGCTGCCCGTACCCAGCGAGATGCAGGGCAAGAGCTTTCTGCAACTGGCCGAGGGCAAGCAGGTTCCCTGGCGCCAGGACTGGCTCTACGAGTACTACGAATATCCAGGGTTTGAGAACGTGAAGCCCTGCCGCGGCGTGCGCACCTCGCGCTACAAGTACATCGAGTTCTTCCTCGATCCGAAGGAGTATGAACTCTACGATCTGGAGAAGGATCCTGACGAGATGCACAACCTCTACGGCAAGCCCGGCTACCAAGAGCTGACGCGCCACCTGCAGGCGCGGATGGAGGAGTTACGCAAGGAGACCGACGACCACTACCACTACCAGCCCACCGGCATGCCGCTCTATCCCAGCTTCCGTCAGGCGAAGTAAGCGCAGAACAACTCTGCCGGTAGAATCAAAGGGTGCCCCCGGTCTGGATTTTCAGACCGGGGAATCACGAACTGGCGGGTGCCACAGATCTCGATTTTGAGACCTGGGAAACCACAAACTACCGCACCGCCACGAACGACGGCCGCGCAAGCGCCGTCCGCCGCACCGAAGGTGCCGCGAGGTCATCATGAGCAGTACCAACTTCCACGTACTTGCCAAGCCGATCGGGCCCATCTGCAACCTCGATTGCAAGTACTGTTTCTACCTCGAGAAAGAGTCGCTCTACCCGCAGGTCTCCAAGTGGGCCATGCGCGAGGAGGTGCTCGAAAGCTACATCCGCCAGTACATCGAGGCCCACGACACGCCGGTGGTGAACTTTGCCTGGCAGGGCGGCGAGCCCACGCTGCTGGGCGTGGACTACTTCAAGAACCTCGTCCAAATCCAGGAGAAATACGCCAACGGAAAAAACATTCAGAATGCGTTTCAGACCAACGGCGTGCTGCTCAACGACGAGTGGGCCGCGCTCTTCAACGAAAGCAACTTCCTGATCGGCATCTCGATCGACGGGCCGCGCCACCTGCACGATGCCTATCGCGTGGATAAGGGCGGCCAGCCCACCTTCGATAAAGTCATGCGCGGCATGGAGACGCTGAAGCGTAACGGCGTGGAGTTCAACACGCTCACCACTGTTCACCGCGCCAACGGAGATCATCCGCTCGAGGTCTACAGGTTTTTGAAGGAGAACGGCAGCGGCTTCATGCAGTTCATCCCCATCGTGGAGCGGATAGCGCACGAAGTCACCGAGGAAGGGCTGCAGCTCATCAAGCCCGACTTCATGGGCGAAGCGCAGGTCGCCTCGTGGTCGGTCGGGCCGCAGCAGTTCGGGCGCTTCCTTTCCGGCATCTTCGACGAGTGGGTGCGCCACGACGTGGGCCGCACCTATGTACAGATCTTCGACGTGAGCCTGGAGATGTGGACCGGAATGGAGGCCAGCCTCTGCGTCTTCCGCCGCCAGTGCGGCTCAGCGCTGGCCATCGAGCACTGCGGCGATGTCTACTCCTGCGACCACTTCGTCTATCCGCAGAACCGGCTGGGCAATATCATGGATGCGCCGCTGCGGTCCTTGGTCGACAGCGAGCAGCAACACCGCTTCGGCGAGGAGAAAGAGTCGCTGCTGCCGCGCTACTGCCGCGAGTGCGACGTGCGCTTTGCCTGCAATGGCGAGTGCCCCAAGCATCGCTTCCTGAAGACGCCAGAGGGCGAGGCCGGCCTGAACTATCTGTGCGCGGGATACAAGATGCTCTTCCGCCACATTGACCCGTACATGCGCTTCATGGCGTCGGAGTTGGCAGTTGGCCGCGCGCCCGCCAACGTCATGCGCTGGGTCGCCGCGCAGGACACGCAGGCCGCCTTCCAGAAAGCCGGCCGCAATGATCCCTGTCCCTGCGGCAGCGGCAAGAAGTTCAAGAATTGCTGCGGCAAAGAGTGAAGATCCGTTGTTGAATAGATTGAGCCCGAATGGCTTGGGATGGGGGATGATCGAACACCTGAATAGGACTGCGGGCTTCCTGACCAAATCCGGCATTGAGGCGTGGAAATATAGCCGTCACTCCCGATGAAATAACCGGTGCAGCCGTTCCCAACCCATCTGAATGCTCTCAACGCGGCTATTGAACCGTGACAATTACTCGCTGATAGCGCGTCAGGGATGGCGTGCCGTTACTCTCAGGCCCGGAATCGCGACATTCTTCTGAAAAGACTCTGGATAATAACTTGCTTAAATTCAATAGGATAATGTTAATCCGCACAAATTGCCTCGCCCCGGTTGGCGTTAATTGAGCGTCCCGAATTGAAATTGGCAAATGCATCTTTCCCTCCGGCGCGAGCGCCCGTGCACGCGAAAAGCAATGACGGTGATGGCCGATGTGGACTCCGGTCCATGTGGGCAGGTTATTCAAGGTGGAAGTGGGCACCGAACTGAAAACAATAGAGAGGAACATTGACCGTCTGATCGCAATTCTCGGAGACAAGGGGTTTGACGAAACCCGGGAGGAAGATGGATCGAAGGATGTCGCGCAAGTGGTCGAATGCCATTCGTCAGAAGCCGATCAGCGTGAGGAGGCACCGCTCTGGGAGGCTGTCTGGGTTTATCTCGATTTGACCGGGGAAGCTATGATGGTGGACGTTTTTCTGTCCCTGCACTGGTATGCGTTGGACGCGTTCGTGAGGCCGTAGCATCGGCTTGCGCACTGATAAGCGTGTAATCCAAACGCGCGAGATCGGGCGATGGCCATAGATGAAGCGAGCAGCTAAGGAGCCACCACTCCCCAGCGGCCCTTAACCAACAATTTTGGCAAGCCGAGACTGTCAGTCACAAATGCGTAGTCGACGCTTTTCACCGAAATCTTAGCCAAAAGACATGCTGCGAGAACCTGCGCGACCTGCCACGCGGATGTCGCCAAGAACTTCCAGCATGCCTTTCACTCTCCGGGCAAATTCGGAGACATTACCAGGCAGCGCAGGTTGCTAAATTGTCCTTGTAATCTCAATGGAATGTGACGTATAGGCTGTTAGCCTGGTTGGCGTTTAAGACTCATTGACCTAGCCGTCTTGGAAAACAGAATTACATCTTTCCGCTCCCTGCGGGGCATGCCCCCCTGCCCCGGACCTGCACCCCGCCAGCGGCGAGATGGTGTTTCCCCCGGCTTCAGCTACTTCCTCAACTCTTTCCTCTGCCGTCGCACTCCACGACAAGAAATGAAGAGGCATAGCAGGCAACTCGATCAGGAGACCCATTATGGACGACTCTATCTCCGCTCTCAGCCCGTTTTCTCTTCTTCCGCCGACGGCCCATCCGACCGTTCCAACCTCCGTGGCGGCGCTGAGAACGATGCTCAGTGAGTTTTCGGCAAGGGTGCGTGACGCGATTTAGAGTCCCCGATAGGGGATCGGTAAACCCCACGCCTTCATTGTGCCAGGAAGAAGTGTGAGCTTCATGCTGTACGAAAGATGAGGGTAGGCCCCTCGGAGCCATTCTGCAGGGAAGGGCTTCAAACAGCCGCAAGCTGCTTCGGTCAAAAGCCGCGGTGGTGAACGTTGTGGTTAAAAGGCGCAGCTCGACTGTGCCATGTATGAGTGAGGGAGACGAACGCAAGTGAACCTCTGATTACGCATCGAAAAGGGGTCAGACGACGTCAAAACCAGGGTTGTGAAGGTTCTCTGGGATAAGCATGGTGGAAACCTGTTAACTGACTATGCGGCGTCCGGTGTACAGGAGGCGTGAACCTTACTCAGGCTTTTGTATGGAACTTGGGAACCTGTTCGAGGATGCTAAGGAAAAACGTACAAGCAGCAAAAACTGCAAGGCGGAAATACCAATGCTTCGACCAGGGGCGGACCACCTCGTAGTAGTGTTGAAGCGGTTGTAATGACCGTGGAGCAGTGCGCCGTGACAAGCCGGTGCTTTTCAGTGGGAGATAGTCCCACCCGGGAACTGGTTCGTTTCACCCGGTAACAACCGAAACGGCGGTAGAGGTAACGAAACCGTCGGAGCTTTCGGTGCAAAGAGTCGTTTAGCGACTCCGTGAGCATGTAGGTTGCAATGTGAGTAAACGTCGAGCAGGCCTCGAAACACATAACGCAGGAGCCGAAACGAATCATCTCATTCGGACGATCTTTGCTCAAGCACGGGGCATCGTCCGGGGACCCACTCAAACCAAACAGCGTGAAATGCCTGGTTCTGACTGTAGGTAGGCGCCTTGGCCCACTGCTTGAAGATCGGGACCCGG
>DATKWA010000112.1:0-4318 GCA_035529815.1 Occallatibacter sp.
CGACGCTTTATCTGACCACAATGCACGCTTCTCGGACCGCCCTGATGCTTTTAATCGCCAATGTCCGTGCGGCTCTGAGCCATGTAAGGGAAGTTGCGGAGCAGTCGACTGCGGCAGAACGATGGAAGACCCTACTGGACTACATCGTGGCCAGAATCATTCCGCATCGACCCCAAAAACTCCTCGAAACCTGTCCCCTCTTGGCTAGGTGACTGCCGTTTTTAGGTTTAAGGATTCCGGAGCAAGCCCGTTCTTTCCAGGCCTCGTGGCTCATAATTGCCCTGCCGCCTTTAGGTCGGCGGCAAACGAGGCGAGCGACATTACGAGCGTCAAAGGCTTGCCGCTCAAAGGCACAGCGCCGTAACTGGCGTACCATTGGGCCGCGCGATCGTTCTTCGCATCGATAATGAGCACAACGCCACCGACCTCAGCCGAAGCGCGCAGGCAGCGCCGCGCGGCGGCGGCAAGGAGTTGGCCGCCGATACCTTGGCCCTTGCAACGCTGGTCTGTAGCAATGCGCGCGAGCCGGAACCCGGGCACATCGTGCCGGGCGAGGCCGCGGCGAACCGTCTCCGGCGTGTCAGCGTAGGCCAGAGCGCCCGGAGCCAGGCTGTAGAAACCAAGAATGCTCTTGTTGTCTGCATTATCAATTGCGAGAAAGGTCTTCGCGGCACCAGATTCATGGCTTTGGCGGGCGTAACGCTCGAAGAAGTCATTCATGGCCGGATCGCCACAATCGAAAGACTTCCGATCATGCTTTCTCGAGATTGGCTCTTCGTGCCAGGCGAGAACGCTCATCGCCGTTTCCGCCTGGGCTTTGGCATTGCAGCGATGGCTGCACGCAGCTTAGCACTCGGCGCTGGCGGATTTTCGAGCAGGTTCAGCACCAAAAGGCTGTCACGCTCGGACAAGACGATACGTTCCGACTCCTCGATCACCGCCTTCGCCTCCCGCAAGGCGGGTTGAAGGACAAAGTCCGTCAAGTCCGTGTGCCTTAACGCCGCAGCACGCACGAGCGTAGCCTTTTGTTCCGGTCGCAGCCGGAGGTTCATTCGTGGGTTGTCGTCCACGGCCACTCGAGGCATGGATTCCTCCTTGTGTACTTATTAAAAGCGTACATGGTTCTGAGGAGCTTGTCCAGACCCGCCTCCGGCGCGGATGAGGCTGCTCATACTCCACGCTTGCTGGTGGCAGGCTTCGGTGAGAATAGATGCGGCCGGCAACCATCAACCACGGCCGCAGTGTTCGAGCATTGGCATTGCGTAGGCGTGCTCTCTGACTGGATTGGGATCGAAGTCACGCCGATGTACGATGTTGTTGTTCCGCTCGGACCGTTCAGCGGAACACACGAGTTGCTTCCGTGCGGGCTGCTTGGGGGTGATCTTGTGAAACTTTTCAGAAAGAACGAGTCGAAGTATTACTGGTATGACTTCACGGTGCGCGGCGAGCGCCACCGCGGGTCGACCAAGGAAACCAACGAAACGAGAGCGCAAAAGGCTGCCGCTCTCAAACTCGCTGCCGCGATTAAGGGCAGCGACCCGCTCGACCGGAAGCCGCCCATGCTTCGGGAATACTCGAAGGATTTCCTTCAATGGGTGGAGACAGGACGGCTCGAGTCCGACAGCCGCCGCTATTACAGAAACGGTTGGCGACTATTGGAGCAGACGAAGATCGCCGGAATGCGCATGGACCAGATCACCAAAGGCGAGATTGAAAAGCTCAAGTTTCCCGGTTCGGCCTCGAACGGCAACAACGCCCTGCGGACGCTGCGGAGGATGTATTCCAAAGCTAGCCAAAGATATTTGAAATTTGCCTCTACCGGTCGTCTGTCCAATGATTTTGTTGTCTGGACGAGACCAGAGGAGGGCGACCGGTGGAGACATTCACAGAGCTGTTTGGCAGCCTGCTGGTCTTTGTATACCACTGTTTTGACCGAGTGGGGAGCAGCCGACAAGGCTGCGAATCTAGTAGGGTGAAAGTCCCTACACCGTCAATTGCCTGTATTCGGACGGTTAGCATATCCGGTGCATGCCGAGGTAACGAAGCATGTTCTGCCCGGATGTAAAAGCCTCGGCTGCCCTGCGGATAATTCGCAGCGGTAGGAACGACCTGGGAGGCGAGCAAACTTGGAGGCCTCAACATCAAGAAATATCTGCAGTCTCGAAACAAAACCCACGAGAAGTCGCATTCGTGGAATGCAGCGGGAAGCCGACCCAATCTACTCGTGGGGAAGGCCGATGACACTGATGAAGAAACAGGTAAAAGCAATCAGTGAGACCGCCGGGATAAGGGATGAAGCATCCAAGGAAAGATTTGCAGAGATAACGTCGGGATGGTCCGAGTGGCAGCAGGGGCTGGTGGCAACCTGCAAAGACCTCTCATCGAGGCTTAGGCCGAAGTAAAGAGGAGCCATTGGGATCGGCGAATGAGTTCGTATTAGCTGTGATCGGGGAGTAATGTCCCCGTAGGAGGTGGACCACACCTCCCCAGTGATGGTAATGCCAAAACTGGGCAAAGGGACTCTGGGCATTTGGCGGTTTCCAGAAAGCAGCGTGACTGCCAGCTTGATAAAACTGGCGCAAAGTCGGCACATGCACGGGGGAACGAAGCTATGGGTAAACCAGGGAAGCTGAGGCGTACGTGTACCAGCACTTTAACCTCACCAAGACGGGAAGGCCCATGGAAGAAATGCCAAAGCTTGAAACCGGACCCGAGAAATTCGGCAGTCCGGCATTTTAGGGGGGCTTCAGGAATCGTTGACTTTGGCAGGATCTAGGCCCAGTCAATGCGCCTGATTTCTATCCCAACTGATCAACGGTTATCTGAGCGGCCTGTCCCGGCCGGGGCAAGTGGTTCATTTCTTTCAGAACGTCGTGGGTGAACCGGTCATTGGCAAGGAAGTGCTGTCGCGGCGGACCAACGAGTATCAGGCATGGGTGGAGGCATTTGCACGCAACCACGCACCCATCGAATGGGCCGAGCCGAAGGTGCGCAAGGAGGATTATGTCCGGCCTGCTCTGCGCCGCATGGAACGGGCCGGGCAACACGGCGTGTACTTCATTTTGAAAAGCATGGAACAGGGCCAGACGTTCCGCTCCACGATCCCGCGCTTTGCGACCAACGATCCCAACTACCGCATCCTGGCGCGACAGCGCAGCCGCTTCACTCACTATTACTTCTACATCCGCGATGAAACTCTGGGGCCGATGGTGATGCGCGTGGCCTCCTTCTTTCCCTTTCAGGCCACTTACTATCTGAACGGCCACAACTTTATCGAGAAGGAACTGGTCCGCGACAAGGTCGGCTTTCGCAAGAACCACAACGCCTTCCTGGCCGTCTCCGACCCGGAAGCGCTACAAGCAGCCGCGGACCGCTTCAACTCCGAAGTCATCCGCAAGCGGCTCGAGTATTGGACGCTTATACTGGGGCCGAAGTTCTCCAAACGCGAGCGGGCGGCGATGAACCTGCGCCGCTTCTATGCCGTCAGCCAGATCGAATACTGCCGCAACTTCATCTTCAAGCGCAACTTTCCCATCCACAGGATCTTCGAGCGCGGTTGTGAAATCGGCCTGTGGCGCATGACGGCCAACAAGATCGCCGAGGTCTTCGGGCAGCGCGTCACCAAAAAGCTGAAGGGCAAGCTCAGCACGGTCGTCGAACAGGTCGAACACGGTCATCACATCTTTCGCGCCTACTATCGCAACGCCTTCATCAAGCAGTACGAGAAGTTCTCCACCTACCTGCGCAACGAAGCCTGCTCCAACGACCTGGCCGATTTTGGCCTGAAGAAGGGCCTGGATCATCTCCCCGCGGTGCGCCAAAAGCTGCTTGCGGTGACCGGCCGCTTCGCCGCTTTCCAGGCTCAATGGCTGAACGTGCACGTCGACTTTCCGCTCCTGCAAAGGCTGGCGCTGCCTATCACCGTCGGCACGGCAAAGTATCCCGGCATCAAGATCCACGACACCCGCATCATCCGCCTGATGGAAGTGCTGCTGCACGGCGGAACGGTCGTCTCTGGCTGGACCGCCCGCCAGGTTCACCAGGCCATCCTGACCAGTTTCCGCATCGACGCGGACCGCTATGGCCTCAATCAACTCCGCTACGACCTACGCAAACTAAAGACCCATGGACTGCTCGCACGCGACGGAAGGCGATACGCCTATCGCCTGACCGAGAAAGGCAGCAAGGTCGCGCTGCTCTTTATCCTCTTCCACAAGCAGCTCTGCGGTCCCATCGCCAACAGCCTCTTTCACCATCAAACCGTCCAAGCCCCACGGCCTAACAGCAAACTCGAAACCGCCTTCCACAAAGCCGACCA
>DATKWA010000113.1:0-75142 GCA_035529815.1 Occallatibacter sp.
CCCCCCCCCCCCACCCCGTTTTTGGCGGCTCCGCTGGCTGAAGGCGGAGTTTGGACATACAGCCAGTATGCGCCGGGGAAGGGTAATTCTCTGCAAATCAGGGTGACCTGCGGATTGTGCGCAATTCAAGTTCTCGGGCGCTGTGGTTGCGGCGGGCACGACTGGAATTTCAGTTCCCGATTTCCGCGGCCTAGATGCGGACGAGTTCGCGTTGGATTTTTCCGGTGACCCAGGCTTTTGTGTCGGAGGTGAGCATATCGATTTCGCTGCGGACGCCAAACTCTGGGAGGTAGATGCCGGGCTCAACGGAAAAGCAGGTGTGGGGGAGGATGCGGCGGTCGTCGTGGGTTTCGAGGTTATCGAGGTGTGCGCCGGGGCCGTGGATCTGGTGGGCGATGTTGTGGCCGGTGCGGTGGGTGAAGTATTCGGCGAAACCGGCGGAGCGGATGACGGCGCGGGCAGCATCGTCTGCCTCGAATCCGCGGATGGGGCGGCCCTGGGCGAAGGCCTGCTCGACGGTAGAGATGGCGGCGTCGCGGGCGTTGCGGACGGTTTCAAAGACGAGCTGCTCGCGGGCTGTGGGCTCACGGCCAATGACGCCGGTCCAGGTGATGTCGTAGTAGACGGCCTGAGGGGAGTCAACGCGGGCCCAGATGTCGATCAAGAGGAAGTCGCCGTTGCGGATGGGCGCGGCGTGGGTGGCGGTGGGCTCGTAGTGGGAGTCGGAGGAGTTGGCGTTGACGCTGACATTGGGGCCGTCTTCCCAGACGAGGCCCTGGCGGCGCATTGCTTCAGAAAGCCATTGGACGTGGTCGTACTCGGTGTAAGGCGAAGGGCTGCCCTGCGCGGGGCGGAGGCGACGGGCGATCTGCTGCCAGCCTTCAGCAAGGAGAGTGTCAATGGCCTGCTGGGCGACGGCGTGGGTCGAGATTTGGTCGGCGGTAAGGACGGCTTCAAACTGGCTGACGAGATCGGCGGAGCTGACGATTTGCTTGCCGAGGGAGCGGAGGAATTCGACGGTGCCGGCATCGACCATGGAGATGTACATGATGTCGTTGTTGGGGGAGTACTGCATGGCTATGTTGGTTGAGCCGGAGAGCATGGAGGCGAGGCCGGCGTGGAGTTCCTGCCAGCTTGAATAGAGGGTTTTAACGCCGGGGAGGGTGTCCAGGCGGGATTGCTCGATGCGGTGGACCAGCTTGCTGGGCTGGCCGGTAGCGGGGATGAAGTAATACCAGCGGCGGGTGATGTGGGCTTTGGGGTCGAGGCCGAGGATGCCGGCGGCGATGGGATCGCGATGGTGATGGTCGTAGAAGAGCCAGCCGTCGAGAGAGGCCAGGCGGAGAGCGGCCTGGATGGCGTCGAGGTTCATGGGGGAATGATAGCGCGTGCCTGGCGCTCTGCTCCCGCCCGTATGGCGCAGCTCCGAGTTCCGTGGATTATTTCAAGCCTTTGGCTTCACAGTTTTCCCGCGGAACTTTAGAGTTATCTGATCGCCCTCGATGTATGTGCTTAGCGTGGATTTGAGCAGTGGTCCTTGCGGGCTCAAAATATCGGGAATAAGCATAGCTTCTGCACCATCTTCGGAGTAGTAAGAATTTCGCACTCTGCCCTTATTGTCCATTTCAATCGAAATCAAATTTCGGCTTATGGTCGTAGTGTGGCGCGCTGCTTCAAGAGCAATCTGTCTACATACCGCGCTAATGGCGGCAGTTTCTGCCCCCTTTTTCATTAGGGATTTCAATCCGCTGAAATGGCTGCGCAGCGTCTTGGGCTGAAAATCGCCTATCGGGAAAACATAAAATGGGCGTTTAACCTCCTGAAAGGTTGCTATTGAGTAGAAAAAACTTTGCGTCGCTTGGGCTGCACGCGAAAATGTCGCCAGATTCTGCCCCTGCGCGGGGTGGAAAATGAAGTCGTTGAAGATCACGCAGGTGAATGGCTTCGGAGGGCCCGAGTCCTTGTGCCATCCTCCTAAAACAAAGTGGCACCGCCCTTCTGCTGAAGACACTGGAAGAGCGGCAAAGTCCCTCGTTGCCGAATCGGTGAGATTCCGAGCAATTTGGTCGAGTGGGAGATCAACTGCGTTCATCTCGTATAACCGCTGAAAAATCCAATCACCTGTGTTGTGATTACCAAGCGTTGCTAGGCCAACCCATCCGAGTACAAAATTCGCTTGCTTACCCATCATAACTATGGACTTACGCTGCTCATCTGTAAGCAAAGATTTGTCTGAGAGTAAGGAGAGCCTAGTATCCGAAACCTGAACTACCGACTCTGGACTGACGCAGGTAATAACGAAACTCACTTTTTCATGCCTCGGTTCAGACGTGGAAAAAGCTTAGAGTCCGGCGAGGGCCTCGGACTGGGTGGGGAAGAGGTTGGCGTATTTGGTGATGCCGACCATGGTGAAGACTTTGACGAAGTGGGCGGAGAGGCCGAAGGCGGAGACTTTTTGGGCGGCGTTGGCGGCTTCAATGAGGAGCTGGATGACGAGGGCGATGCCGCTGGAGTTGATGTAGTCGACCTTGGTGAAGTCGAGGAGGATGAGCTTGACGTCGTTTTTGGGCAGGGACTGGTAGGTGCCGAGGACGGCGTCTTTTGAGGTGCTGGCGATGTCGCCCTCGAAACGGAGAAGGGTTACGGGGTGTCCGGCGGGGGAAGTGAGCTGGTCGACGTGGGATTTGGTTTCAGTCTGCACGATCTTTTGATCTCCCTGTTCTTTAGCTGGCGATGATAGCCGGTGATGCTGGTTTGACAACTACGCTTGCCTGGCGGTTCAGGCTTGACTCTGCGATTTTATGCTTCTTTGTCGAGACGGATGACGAGGCGGACATAACTGCTCTTGCCGTCGACCCCGGCGACCCACTCGGCTTCGTCGACGAGGGCCTGGATGAGGAACATGCCCATGCCGCGTGGATCTTCTTCACCGTGCATTTTGCGGTCGATGTTGGGCCTGGGGGGTTGGGCCTTGATGCCTTTGCCGTCGTCGATGACTTTGACTTCAAGCTCGTCGGGGCGGACGGAGAGGACGACGCCTACGGAGAGGTTCTCATTGAGGCGGTTGCCGTGCTCGATGGCGTTGATGCAGGCTTCGGCGACGGCGGTTTTGAGGTCTTCAATGCGGTCGGGCGGGAAGCCGTGGAGCTTTGCCATGGCCTCCGCTGTGCTCATGGCCACTTTTTCGTAGCCGAGGCGGGTGGGGAGCCGCACTTCGACGGTGGCGGATTTGGACGGGCTCATTGCGGGGTCTCCGTGGAGCAGATTCCGCGGCAAAGTGTGAGCGCGGTCATGTCGTCTCCCTGCGGGCCGCCTTCAGAAAAGGCCTCGATAGCGGTCCATATTGCATCGAGGATAGCATCCGCTTTGTCGGCAGTGCAGTTAGAAAATTGATCCATGAGGCGTTCGGGGCCAAACTCCTCATCCCCTTTGAAGACTTCGGTGAGGCCGTCGGTGTAGAAGAGCAGGCGCGCGCCGGGGGGGAAGGGTCGGCGTTCGCTGGCGTAGGTCATGCCGGACAAGAGGCCGAGGGGGGTTCCGGCGGCGTGGAACTGGTAGGGCGGCTGGCCGGGGGTGAGGAGGAAGCCGGGATTGTGGCCGGCGTTGACGACTTCGATTTCGCCGGACTGGGGATGGAGGCGGAGGAAGATGGCGGTGAGATAGCGGCGGCGGGCTTCTTCGCCTTCGGCCCAGTGGTGCTGGTTCATGCGTGTGGCTAGCTCGTCGAGTGGCATTCCAGTGACGGCCATGGCGCGAAAGGCGGCGCGGAAGCTGCAGGCCCAGATGGCTGAAGCGAGACCCTTGCCGGCGACGTCGGCGACGGCGATAAGGAGGCTGCCGTCGGGCTGGGCGACGAGGTCGAGATAGTCGCCACCGACTTCGTAACAGGTGACGGAGCGGAAGGAAAGCGAATAGCCAGGGATGGACGGCAGGGTTTGGGGCAGGAGCGAGCGCTGAATGGCGCGGGCCTGGTCGAGATCCTGCTGGACGCGGGCGAACTCGACGTTGCGCTTGTGGAAGCGCGCATTTTCAAGGGCGACGGCGGCCTGGAGGGCGAGGCCCTCGATGAAGTCGGCCTCGTATAGGGTGAGCTCTCTGCCGTCTGGCGGGGCGACGACGAGCTCGGTCATGCGGTTGCCGGCGCGGTCGTCGAGCGGCCAGGTGGGCAGGGCGGCGTTGTCGGCCTGGACCGGATTGTCGCCATAGACTAGGCCGGCGGAGGGGAAAGCTGCGCCGGACATTTCGAGCTCGCGGACGACGATGCGCAGTACCTGCTCGAGGACTTCGTTTTCGTGGGTGGTGGAGTGGACCTGACGGGCCGCCTCAAGGAGCGCCTGCAAGCGCGCTACCTGCTGCTGCAGGTCGATTGTTTCACCGCCGCCCGGTAGCTGAATGCCAGCCGCCATTGCGTCCTCCGTGGAATTTCACTCTAGCATGGCGGAGGTGGGTTATGAAGTTGCGGTCTGAGAATCGAGATTACTGGCATGGAGCAGGCGTGCGTGGGTGCTTTGACAAAGGGCGCATGGGCACTTATGCTTTGTTGCTGGCAAACGTTTACTCGGTTGCGCATACCGTGTGGCTTGAGGGTTGCTGGGTGGTGGTTCCTGGCCTGGCTGCGGGTAGAGAGAGGGGATTTGCGATGACGGCAGTTTCAAGAAGGCGGTTTCTGCAAAATGCGGGCCAGACGGGTGTGGCGCTGGCTGCGAGCTCGGCATTGGGCAGGTTTGGACTGGCGCAGGGCGCGCCGCGGACGACGAGCGTGACGATTGATTCGGGCCGGCAGATTTCAGCGATCAATCCTCATCTTTTTGGGTCGTTTCTGGAGCAGCTGGGTCGGGCAATTTACGAAGGCATCTACGAGCCGGGGTCGAAGTTTGCCGACAGCAACGGATTTCGCACGGACGTGATGAAGGAAGTGCGCGAACTGGGGGTGCCGATTATTCGGTATCCGGGCGGAAATTTTGTTTCCGGGTATCACTGGCTGGATGGAGTGGGTCCGAAGAAGGATCGGCCGACGGTTCTGGACCGGGCGTGGAACACGATTGAGACAAACCAGTTCGGGACGGATGACTTTATTACGTGGGCGCGCGCGGTGGGCACGGAGCCGCTGTTTGGGCTGAATTTTGGGACGGGGACGGCTGAGGACGCGGCGGCGTTGGTGGAGTATTGCAATGTGCCGGGCGGAACGAAGTGGAGCAATCTGCGGCGGTCGAATGGCTACGAGCAGCCGCACAACGTGAAGTACTGGTGCGTGGGCAACGAGATGGATGGGCCTTGGCAGATTGGGCACATGCCGGCGCGCGACTACGGGATCAAAGCGGCAGACGCGGCACGACAGATGCGGGTGATCGATCCGACGATCAAGCTGGTTGCTTGCGGGTCGAGCGGGCCGTTTATGCCGACTTATATTGAGTGGGACCGGACGGTGCTGGAAGAGTGCTACGACGTGGTGGACGGGATCTCGCTGCATCGCTATTGGGGAAATACGGACGAGACGGGGCACGACAGTTCGAAGTACCTGGCGATGAATCTGGCGATGGATCGGCAGATTGAGGAGATTTCCGCGGTGTGCGACACGGTGCGCGCGCACAAGCGATCGAACAAGCAGTTGTTTCTGTCGTTCGATGAATGGAACGTGTGGTATCGGGCGCGGGGCGGGGACTTCGCGGATGGGCACAGAACGAAGGCGCCGCATCTGCTGGAGGAGCAGTACAACCTGGAAGACGCGCTGCTGGTGGGTGGACTTTCGAACTCACTGATACGGCACTCAGACCGCGTGAAGCTGGCGTGCCTGGCGCAACTGGTGAATGTAATTGCGCCGATCATGACGAACGAAGACGGGATTTTGCGGCAGACTATCTATTACCCGTATGCGTGGGCGCTGAAATATGCGCATGGGCGCGCGCTGAACATTGCCGCTGTAGGCCCGACGTATGACGTTGCGACGCTGGGACGGCCGATTGAGAGCATTGGATTGCCTACTCCTGGATTTGGGGACGTGACGTATCTGGACGTGGTGGCGATTCACAACGAGGAAAAGAACACGGCAACGCTGCTGGTGCTGAATCGCGATCTGGACAAGGGGCAGGAGCTGGAGATCAACTGGCACGACCTGACGCCGACCAAGGTGCTGGCGTTCGAGACGATTACGGGGCCCGACCTGAAGGCGGTCAATACGTTTGCCGATCCGAAGCGGGTGGTTCCGCAGACGCTGGAGAATCCGACGGTTGGAACGCGGATGACGGTGAAGCTGCCGGCGCGGTCGTATTCGGTGCTTTCGCTGGCGCTGTGAAGGGTGACTGCTTCCCAGATCCCTAAAGCGGGACCTGGGGCACCCGTTATTTCTTCGGAAAATGAGTAGGAGCTAAATTCCAATTGTCTTTTCAGGTGGAGCGGTCGGCTTCTTCGTAGAGGACGCGGGCTTCCTTGAACATGCCCTGGGCGATGTCGCATTCGGCCTTCCAGTGCTCGGGCGTTGCGCCGGCGATGGTGACGACGCGGACGATGCCGGCCTGGATGAGCAGGGCGGCGCATTGGGGGCAGGGGCAGAAGGTGACGTAGGCTGTTGCGCCCTTGAGGCCGTGGCCGTTGCGGGCGGCGGCGGCGATGGCGTTGGCTTCAGCATGGACGATGAGGCGGTACTTGGTCTCGCGGTGGTTGAGACGGTCGTCATCGGCGATGCCGCGCGGGAAACCGTTGAAGCCCTCGGAGAGCTGGGCGTGGTCTGAGTCTGCGATGACGCAGCCGACCTTGGTTGAGGGGTCTTTTGACCAGGAGCTGACCATCAAGGCCATGTCAATAAATTTGCGATCCCATCCGTTCATGCGGTCCCTCGGGCGGCGTTTGTCTGGTTGTTCCGATTATGGCTGGTGAGAATGTTGAACTCAAAATCTGGATTTGTGCGTGCGGGGCGGCTTTGGGAGCGATTTGGGTCAGTTTTGGGTGGAAATTTCGCGAAAAAGCGTCGGCGGCGCGGAGGGATGTTTTGCATGCAAGTGGTTTGGTTTGTGTTTGGTAAGGCCAGATTGACGGCGGGCGGCGGTAACTGAAGAGTAACGGGGGCCTTGTGCGGAAGTTGTTTGTTTCTAGAGGGTTGGGCGGGGTCTCACAGTTTCACAGGGAATAGGGGGTGGGGGGTAAGGGCTTTTTGGCTGGGGAAATGGGATTTGATGCGGGCTCATGTCTACGATTGTGCGCCGGTGCGGGGCAATTTTCTGCAAACGGACGGGGGCTGCTATTGAAAGACGAGACGTCAGGTGCTGCATACACTCAATTCTGCCACCCGTTACAGCCTTGAACTGCCAGTTGGTACACGGGAATCCTGCCATCGTGAAATCTCGAGATTGAACAGCGTCATCCACGCCGGAGGCGTGCGGAAGAGATTACCGATGAGTAACTGAAGGATGGGCGGTAATACGACCGGAACGTAACAAGAGCGAATCGGGATATTTCAATTTCACTTTAATCGAGATCTTTCGATTTCACTTTAATGAACAACGTGGAAAGTGCGTTTCCAGCGCGTATCGGGGAAGAAATACACCAGAACGTGGCCGATCCACGCGAGCTTGTGACCGAATCCTGTTTGTTCAAGTTGTCCCTCTGCGGCCTTGAACGACCAATAGTTGAACAGCGGACGGCCAAGTATGTTGGCGCGCGGCACGAAGCCCCAGTAGCGCGAGTCCAGGCTGTTGTGCCGGTTGTCGCCCATCATGAAATACATGCCGGGTGGAACCACCAGGTCGCCGTCGTGGATATAACTCGAGAAGTTCACGGCCCACGACTCTGTTGACCCGGATACCTCGGCGGGCGAGACGGCCGGGAAATCATCGAGGAACTCGTTGAAGTTATCCGCCGTCGTTGGCTGCGCAAATCCCACAGGCTGTACGACACCATTCACAATCACAATGCCGTTGCGTAGATGAATATGATCGCCCGGTACGCCAATCAATCTCTTCACTAAGCGAGTGTACTGCGGGTTCCCATCGGCGTCAGTCTGATCGATACCAGGCTGATAAACCGGCTTGAAGAACACCACAACATCGCCGCGCCTCGGCTCGCGATACCTTATTAGCGGCATCCACGAAGCGGGCGGCATTAGCGTGATCCGGTCGACGACCAGGTGATCGCCTACAAGCAACGTGTTCTCCATCGAGCCCGACGGAATGACGTAGTTCTGAGCAAGAAACGTGAGAATGAAGAGGCCCACCACCAGCACACTACAGATGCTGGCCAGTGCCTCGAAAGGAGTCTCTTTTACCTCGGGCGGGGCCTGCGCCTTCGGGGCCAGTCGCGTCGCTTTCGTCATCCATACTCTCCACTCACCCAGGATCGATTCACTCAAATTCTAGCGCGAACCTCCGCCTGCATCTCGGTCTCGGGGGGATTGTCGCCCAACCGGAAGTTATACATGAGTAAACAGCATAGCGGAATTCGGAGCTCTTCTGACCTGGCCTGCAATTTTGGCATATTCCGTGACCGCCCAGGTGGCAGCAAAAAGATGTACTGAGTGGCGGCGTAAGACTGTAGCCAGCAGTCATGAGGTAACGAGAAAATTGGGGCGGGTAAAGCATTCAAGAATGACGGCCCGCAATGAGCTGTGGACGCTTGCTGGCGAAAAACAACTGCAGATCCCCATTCGACTTCGCTCAGGGCAGGCTTTCGACTCACCACCCCCAAGCTCAGGATGAAAGCTATCTTATTTATCAAGTATTTACAGGACATCTATATCAAGTATTTACACGACAGGTATCGGTCGATACTGGCTAGAACTCGTGGTGGTCGTCGACGAGGGTGGCGATGGTTTGTGCGGGGGTGAGGGGAGGGGTTGCGGGATTGGAGGGGGCGTTGGCAGCTTCGGCCTGGGCGCGGAGTTTGGCTACGGCGAGCCAGTTGTCTTTGTGGGGCTGGTCGGCGATCCAAGGGGGGAGCGTCATGCGGAGATAGTCGCTGAGGGCCTGGGCGTATCCCTCGTAGAGTGCGCGCAGGTCGCGGAGGCGGTCGTAGGATTGGCCGTCGACGCAGACTGTGATGCCGCTTTTGGCGAGGAGCTGGTGGAGTTGGCGGTAACGCTCGGGAGGGAGACGGTCGGGGATGTCGTTGACGGGATCGAGCGAGAAGATCTGGACGAGATCGACCATGGCGTGGCGGGCGATGGCGAAGGTGAGCTGGGCCTGACGCGCTTCCCGGCTCTGGACGCCGGCGATGAGAAGGGCGGAGGTGTCGAGGATGGCGGTGAGGGCGCTGATCCAGCTTTGGTTGTTGTGCTGGGAACGGAAGTAGCAGAGGAGCGGATAGGAGATGTGGCTCTCCAGCAGTTCCGCGGACCAGCGCTCCCACTCGACGAGCAGGAGGGAGAGGTCGGTTTCGCCTGACTCGTAGGCGTGGCGGCGGACGAGTTCCGCGGCGGTGGGCGGGGAGCCGGCGCGGGCATCGAGGAGCGCGATGCTGACTTCGCGGCGGGAAAAGGCGGTGTAGAGGACAGGGAAATATCCCATAACCATGGCGAGAAAGCCCAGGCCTGTGCCGGCCTCGAGGATCATGAGGCCGCGAACGATGGGGCTGTGGGGTGTGACGTCGCCGAGGCCAAGAGTGAAGATGGTGGTTCCGCTGACGTAAAGGTCAGAGAGGAAGCCGGGGCCCTCGACGACGTCGGCGAAGGGGCTGCCCAGCGAGTAGAAGATGAGGGCAAAGCCGAGCACCATGACGGCGGCCCAGACGGCAAGCAGGAGGATGAGCGACAGGGGGCCGTAGTAGCTGTAACAGGTTTCGCGCTTGCGGGGGTTGCGGAGGAGACGGGCGAAGAAGACCCAGGGGGTCCAGGTGGCGGTGTAAAAGAGGCGCGTGAGGCGGAAGCGTCCGCTGGCGCGGCGGGGCAGGATGATGGTTTGAAAAGCGTCAAAGAGCACGGTGACGAGGCAGATGAGGCCGGCACATAGGGTGAAAATCCTCATTCAACCTCCTTTTTGCGTGGAGCGGGCGATCGGGGATGGTCGGAAAGCCAACTGAGTGTATGGTAGCTGAACTTGTGGCCAGGTTGGGTGTTTGGGGCCTGTTGGAGCCGGGATTGGGCCGGGATTACCCTAATTCGCTTACAATAGACGCGGCTTGATCTCTGGGGAGTGAAGCCTTCATGCGGAATTGCAGGGAAGCCCCTTATCATGATGCGAGAGCGGGCGAAACCTTTGCGCGAATTGTTTCGTCCTTTGAAACATACGCGGGCCGTGTGACTTTTTCCTGTCCTGGCCATAATTCAGCCTAAATTCGCGCGTCGAATTAAGAGAAAAAGACGAGAATCGAAACCATGTCCATTGAAGGCACTTCCGAGTCGCAACATTCCGACAACGGCGCATCCGGCAACCACGAGGAACCGCACGCTCACAAGAACCCCTGGGTAAGAATCATTGTTTACCTTGTGCTGGTGTGCGGGGTGGGATTTGTTGCCTGGCGCATCTACCAGAACCAGCAGGCGGCGGCGGCCAAAACCGAACGGCAGGCCACGGCGCTGATGAGCCGGCCGGTTCCGGTGCAGGTGGTGCCTGTGACTCAGGAGCCGATGCCGATTTTCCTGACGGCGCTGGGGACGGTGACGCCGAACATGAGCGTGACGGTGAAGGCGCGCGTGAGCGGGCAGCTTTTGCCTGTGCGGTTTACGGAGGGCCAGGAGGTAAAGCAGGGGCAGACCATCATGGTGATCGACCCCAGGCCTTACCAGGCGGCGCTTGACCAGGCAAAGGGAACGCTGGCGCACGATGAAGCGCTGCTGAAGAACGCGCAGGCGGAGTACGCGCGGTACAAGGCGCTCTATGCGGCGGGGGTGACATCGAAAGAGACGATGCAAGCCGATGAGGCCGCCCAGGGGCAGTATGAAGGGGCGATCGTATCTGACAAGGCGGCGATTGAGGCTGCGCAGTTGCAACTGAACTGGTGCTATATCCAGTCGCCGATCGACGGGAAAATTGGCTTGCGGCTGGTTGATCCGGGCAACATTATTACGGCCAATACGACGAATCTTGTGATTATCAACCAGATCCGTCCGATCGCGGTGTATTTTACATTGCCTGAGAATCAGCTTCCGCCGGTGCTTCAGAAGCTGCGTGCGGATCGACGCCTGGTGGCGGAGGCCTACGACAAGAGCGACTTGCAGAAGCTGGCGACCGGCCAACTGCTGACGGTGGACAACCAGATTGACACGACGACCGGGACCGCGAAGTTCAAGGCTCTGTTCAACAACGAGAACGAGGTGCTGTTTCCGAATCAGTTTGTGAACATCCACCTGGTGACGGAAGAGCGGACCAACGCGCTGGTGGTTCCTTCGGCGGCGATCCAGAGCGGATTGCAGGGATCGTTTGTGTGGACGGTGAATACAGACGACAAGGGCGCCACAACGGCAAAAATGCAGCCGGTGAAGGTTGCTCTGGCGCAGGGGCAGGTGACGATTCTTGATAGCGGGATTGCGCGGGGCGAGAACGTTGTAGTGGACGGCGCGGAGCGGTTGCGCGAGGGCGCGCCGGTGGTGGTGAGCCAGTCGCGGCAGAAAGCGGGCGGCAAAAGCGCCGGGACGGGAAACGGTACCGGCCAGAGTGGGGCCGCTGGGAATTCGGCGGCAGCGGCGAACGGCCAGGCCTCAGGGAAGCACCCACACAATAAGGAGCAGCAGTGAGCCTCAGTCCTTCCCGGCCGTTTATTCTTCGCCCGGTGGCGACGTCGCTGCTGATGGCAGCGATTCTGCTTGCCGGTGGCGTTGCGTACGTGCAGTTGGCTGTCTCCGCGCTGCCCGAGGTGGACTACCCGATTATCCAGGTGCTTACCTTCTATCCGGGCGCGGGGCCGGAGGTGATGGCGTCTTCTGTGACGGCGCCGTTGGAGCGTCAGTTCGGGCAGATGCCTGGTCTGAAGCAGATGACGTCGGTGAGTTCGGGCGGCGGGTCTGTGGTGACTCTGGAATTTGACCTGGACGAGAACATCGATGTTGCCGAGCAGGAAGTGCAGGCTGCGATCAATGCGGGCAACAGCTTTCTTCCTCCGGACCTGCCGAATCCTCCCATTTACAGCAAGGTGAACCCGGCGGATGCGCCGATCATGACGCTGGCTCTGACGTCGGATTCGCTGCCTCTGGACAAGATTGAGGACGCGGCGGATACGAACCTGGCGCAGAAGATTTCTCAGGTAACGGGCGTGGGACTGGTTTCGATTGCGGGCGGGCAGAAGCCCGCGGTGCGCATCCAGGCGAATCCGACGCAGCTTGCGGCCTATAACCTGAGCCTTGAGGATCTGCGGACGGCGATTGCGGCAGCCAACGTGGACCAGGCGAAGGGCACGCTGAACGGGAACCGTCAGTCGTATACGATCGGCGCGAACGACCAACTGCTTTCCAGTTCCGAGTACAAACCGGTGGTGATTGCGTATCGCAACGGCGCGCCTGTGCGGGCGTCGGATGTGGCGACCATTGTGGATGCGGCGGAGAACAACCAGCAGGCGGCGTGGATGGATCGCACGCCGGCGGTGATTGTGAACATCCAGCGGCAGCCGGGCGCCAACATCATTTCGGTGGTGGACCGGATCAACGCGCTGCTGCCGCAGTTGCAAACGAGCCTGCCGGCGTCTGTACACGTGAAGGTGCTGACCGACCGGACGATGACGATCCGCGCCTCTGTGAGAGATGTGGAATTTGAGCTGATGCTGACCATCGCTTTGGTTGTGATGGTCATCTTTCTGTTCCTGCGCAACCTTGCGGCGACGATTATTCCTTCAGTGGCGGTGCCGCTCTCGATTGTGGGCACGTTTGGCGTGATGTATCTTCTGGGCTACTCGCTGAACAACCTTACGCTGATGGCGCTGACGATCTCGACGGGTTTTGTGGTGGACGACGCGATCGTGATGATCGAGAACATCTCACGCTTCATTGAAGAAGGCATGAGCCCGATGCAGGCGGCGCTGAAGGGCAGCGAGCAGATCGGCTTTACGATCATGTCACTGACGGTGTCTCTGATCGCGGTGCTGATTCCTCTGCTGTTCATGAGCGACGTGGTGGGGCGCCTGTTCCGCGAGTTCGCGATTACGCTGGCGGTAACGATTCTTGTTTCCGCGGTAGTTTCACTAACTCTGACGCCGATGATGTGTTCGCGTATTCTGCAGGACAAGGCGACGGCCAAGCAAACGCGTTTCTACTATTGGTCGGAGAAGGTCTTCAACGCCATCATCGCCTCGTATGGGCGCGCGCTGAAGGTGATTCTGCGGCATCGATTCGCCACGCTGATGGTGACGATCTCGACGTTTGTGGCCACGGTTCTACTGTTCATCGTTATCCCCAAGGGGTTCTTCCCGGTGCAGGACACGGGCGTGATTCTCGGCATTTCAGAAGCGCCGCAGACGGTGAGTTTTACGAACATGGCGCAGCGGCAGCAAAAGCTGGTGGACGTTGTGCTGCAGGATCCTGCGGTGGATAATGTTTCTTCGTTCATTGGAGTGGACGGCACCAACACTACGCTCAACTCGGGCCGCATTCAGATTACGCTGAAGCCGCTGGATGTGCGGAAGATTTCGGCATCGGAAGTGATCCAGCGTCTGCAGAGCAAGGTGGACAAGGTAAAGGACATTCAGCTCTTTCTGCAGCCGCTTCAGGACCTGACGGTGGAAGACCGCGTGAGCCGGACGCAGTACCAGTATGCGCTGGAGGATCCGAACGAGAAGGAGCTGGCGGTTTATACGCGCAAGCTGGTGGCGGAGCTGAGCAAGGAGAACGTGGTGACGGACGTCGCCAGCGATCTTCAGGATCAGGGTCTCTCTGCCGATCTTGTGATTGATCGCGACACGGCGGCGCGGCTGGGCATTGCGATGGCGGACGTGGACAACACGCTCTATGACGCTTTTGGGCAGCGCCAGGTGTCGACGATGTTTACCCAGCTGAACCAATATCACGTGGTGATGGAGGTTGGGAAAGAGTTCCAGACCGACCCGGCAACGTTGAACAATCTGTACGTGAAATCGGGGAACGGTACGCAGGTTCCGCTGAGCGCGCTGGCGCATTGGGAACAATCGCACGCGCAACTTTCGATCGGCCACCAGGACCAGTTTCCTTCGACGATTGTGAGCTTCAATCTTGCGCCTGGGAAGTCGCTTGGCGATGCGGTGAAGGCGGTGAATCGGGTTGAGCAGGATATTCAGATGCCTGCAAGCATCAACGCCAGCTTCCAGGGCACTGCGGCCGCATTCCAAACTTCGCTTGCCAACGAGCCGCTGCTGATTCTTGCCGCGCTGATTACGGTTTACATTGTGCTGGGCGTGCTTTACGAGAGCTATATTCACCCGATCACGATTATCTCGACGCTGCCTTCAGCGGGAGTGGGCGCATTGCTTGCGCTGATGATTACGCGGGTGGAGTTCTCTGTGATTGCGCTGATCGGAATTATTCTGCTGATTGGCATTGTGCAGAAGAATGCCATTATGATGATCGATTTTGCGTTGCAGGCCGAGCGGGACGAAGGCAAGCCTGCCGAGGCGGCGATTTTCCAGGCGTGCCTGCTGCGTTTCCGTCCGATTATCATGACCACGATGGCGGCGCTGCTGGGAGGGTTACCGCTGGCTCTTGGCGGCGGTGTGGGCGCGGAGTTGCGCGAACCGCTGGGCATCACGATTGTGGGCGGCCTGATTCTTTCGCAGATGCTGACTCTTTTCACCACGCCGGTTGTCTATCTCTACTTTGACAAACTGGCGCAGTACATGAAACCGCGCGGCGTGCATGCCGCGCCTGGCCAGCAGCCGGCGAACGCGGACTGAGGAGCCTTCAGCAATGCATCTTTCCGCACCTTTCATCAAACGGCCGGTAGCAACGTCTCTGCTGAGTCTTGCTCTGCTTTTGGCCGGCTCGGTTGCGTACAGTGTGCTTCCGGTGTCGTCATTGCCGGACGTGGACTACCCGGTGATCGGCGTGGGAGCGGGATTGCCGGGCGCGAGTCCAGCGACGATGGCCTCTGCGGTCGCGACGCCCCTTGAGCGGCAGTTTGGACGCATTGCGGGCGTGAACCAGATGACCTCTTCGAGTTCGCTGGGGTCGACGAGCGTCACGCTTCAGTTCGACATCAATCGCGATATTGACGCGGCAGCGCGCGACGTGCAGGCCGCGATCAACGCGGCACGCAGCCAATTGCCCGCGTATCTTCCTCAGAATCCGAGCTATCGCAAGGCCAATCCTGCTGACGCGCCGATTCTGATCATCTCGCTTACTTCCGATGTTGTGCCTAAGCCGCAGATTTACGACATGGCGGACTCCATTCTGGCGCAGAAATTTGCGCAGATCAAGGGAGTGGGACAGGTGTTTGTGGGTGGCAGCTCGAGCCCCGCGGTACGCGTCGAGCTGAATCCGATGCAACTGGCCAACAACGGAATTGGGCTGGAAGCAGTACGTACGGCACTTTCCGGGGCGAACGCCAACCGGCCCAAGGGCGCCTTTCAGGACGCGAACACCCGGTGGGCGATCAACGACAACGATCAGCTCTTCAAGGCCAGCCAGTACGCACCGATCATCGCCGGCTATAACAAGCAGACGGGCGCGCCGGTGCGCATTGAGGATCTGGGCACGGTTACCGACAGCGTCTCGAACATCCTCACCTCCGGTGTGGTGGGGATCAACCCTGTTAATGGCCCGCACGGCAAATTGCGCGACGCGGTGATGATCATCGTGTTCAAGAGCCCCGGCGCCAACGTGATTGATACCGTGAACAATGTGTTAGCCGAGTTGCCGCAGCTGCAGGCCGACATCCCGCCCACGATCAGGATCGACGTGGTCTCCGACCGCACGCTTACCATTCGCTCCGGCGTCCGCGACGTCGAAATCTCGCTGCTGATCAGCGTGGTGCTGGTGGTGCTTGTTGTCTTTATGTTTCTGCGCGAGGTGTGGGCCACGATTATCCCTTCGGTGGCCGTGCCTCTGTCTCTGGTGGGCACCTTCGGGATGATGTATCTTGCCGGCTATACGATCGACAATCTTTCGCTGATGGCGCTGACCATTGCTACGGGCTTTGTGGTTGATGATGCGATTGTGGTGATCGAGAACATTACCCGTTATCTCGAGATGGGGATGCAGCCGTATGAAGCGGCGATGAAGGGATCGAAGGAGATCGGTTTCACGGTACTGTCGATGAGCACCTCGCTGATTGCGGTGTTTACGCCGATCCTGCTGATGGGCGGCATCGTGGGGAAGCTGTTCCGCGAGTTTGCCGTGACTCTTTCGGTGGCCATTGCGGTATCGATGCTGGTTTCACTTACGACCACGCCGATGCTCTGCGCCAAATTTCTCGAGCCGCGGGACGCCAGCCGGCATGGACGCATCTATCGCGCCAGCGAGGCAGCGTTTGACTGGCTTCACGCCGAATACGCGGCCGGATTGCGGTGGGTACTGCGCCATCAATGGCTGATTCTTGGCGTGGCTGTGGGCGCGGCGGTTCTGAATGTCTATCTTTTCATCATCGTGCCGAAGGGCTTCTTCCCGCAGCAGGACACGGGCCGGTTGAGCGGCCAGACGATGGGAGCGCAGGACATCAGCTTTGATGCGATGAGCGCAAAGCAAAGAGTACTGGCGCAGATGACGCTGGACGATCCCGCGGTTGCGTCGTTGGTGGCTTTTGCGGGCGGTGGACGCGGAAGCAATAATACGGGTTCGATGTTCATCTCGCTCAAGCCGCTCGCGGACCGTCCCGGACGCGTTTCCGCTGATGACGTGGTGAACCGGCTGCGGCGCAAGCTGACCAGCGTACCCGGCGCGACGCTGTTTCTGCAATCCAACCAGGATATTCATATGGGCGGACGCGGCAGCGCGGCCCAGTATCAATACACTCTTTCCGATGAGAATGTGGATGAGCTGAATGAATGGGCGCCACAACTGGAGGCACGCGCCAAAAAGATGCCTGAGTTGCGGGATGTGTCGACCGATGAGCAAGACCAGGGATTGGCGACCAACCTGGTGATCAATCGGGATGCTGCGGCGCGCCTGGGCATTACGGCCTCCTCGATTGACCAGACGCTTTACGACGCCTTCGGTCAACGACAGGTTTCGACCATGTACTCGGGGATGAACCAGTACTTCGTGGTGATGGAGGTCGATCCCCTGTATCAGCTTAGCCCCGACGCTCTGAATGGCATCTACATCAAGGCGGGCAACGGAAGCGGCGCGACGACGTCGATGCCGTCCAATGGGGCGACGACAACCATTTCCGGCAACTCTACCGCGGGAGCGATGGTCCCGCTTTCGACGATTGCGCACTATGAGAATCAGCGGACGGCACTGCAGGTGAATCACCAGGGGCAGTACCCGGCGATTACGCTGACATTTAATCTGGCTCCCAATGTGGCACTGGGCGATGCCGTGACCGCACTGCAAAAAGTGCGGCGCGATATGGGAATGCCATCGGCAATCCACGCCAGCTTCCAGGGAACCGCGCAGGCCTTTCAGGACTCACTCAGGAACGAGCCATATCTGATTCTGGCCGCGGTGGTGGCGGTCTATATCGTGCTTGGCATTCTTTACGAAAGCTTGATCCATCCGCTCACCATTCTCTCCACACTTCCGCCGGCGGGGGCGGGCGCGATTCTGGCCCTGCTGATTACGGGAACGGAGTTGAGTATTATCGCGCTGATTGGCATCATTCTGCTGATAGGCATTGTGAAGAAGAACGCGATCATGATGATCGATTTTGCGCTGCAGGCCGAGCGCGAAGAGGGATTGACGCCGGTGGAGGCTATCTACAAGGCGTGCCTGCTGCGTTTCCGGCCCATCATGATGACTACAATGGCCGCTATGTTCGGCGGGTTGCCGCTGGCGATCGGAATGGGCGTGGGCTCTGAGTTGCGCAGGCCGCTGGGCATTACGATCGTGGGCGGGTTGCTGGTGTCGCAGGCGCTGACGCTTTTCACGACGCCGGTGGTTTATCTGTTCTTTGACCGGCTGCAGTGGAAGGTGATGAAGCTGCACAAGGTGGGCGTGGAGCTGGAAGAGGCGCACGGGGATTGAGGGAGTCTTTAGCTCTGACTTCGCGGCTGGCAGCTTTGGACGGCTGGCTCGACAACTCGACTCGCGCTTTTCGGCGGATTAATGATATTGTCAAATCAATCCCGCACCGCCAAGGTGGGGATTATTTCAAAAACCCTAGAGCCCGTCCTCTGCCGTTTTGATTCTCGGTGATTTCGCCGAATGCATCTCTGTATCCTCTTCGAGGCGCGGCACACGTGTCGATATTGCTTTTCTGGACAAACTTTCTGAACGATTCTTCTTAATTCATCCGAGAGGCGAGCCGATTTCTATGACCCAGGCACACGAAGCATCCAACGCCAGTTTTGTTCTTACTTTGGAAGAGATCTCGAACCTTGCCGCGGACGGCGGCAAGCCAGCCGACACCCTGATGAATCTGGTGGCGTTGATTGCGAAGCGGTTCAGGACCGACGTTTGCTCGGCGTACCTGCTGGAGCCTGACCGGTCGAATCTGGTACTGGCTGCGACGCTTGGGCTTCAGCCGAGTTGCATTGGGACGTTGCGGATGCCCTTGCACGAAGGGCTTACGGGTCTGGTGGCGGAGCGCGTGGTGCCCGTTGCGGTTGACGATGTGCGCCATCATCCGCGCTTCAAGTACTTCAAGGAGTCTGGCGAGGAACAGTACCACTCCTTTCTGGGGGTGCCGCTGATCGACCGCGGACTGTTGCAGGGAGTTCTGGTGGTGCAGACCAAAGAGCCACGCACATACCAGGAGAATGAGATCCGCATGCTGGTGGAGGCGGCGTCGCAGGTGGCGCCGGTGGTGAGCGAAGCGCGGACTCTGGACCGTTTTATAGCGCCGGTGCAGGAGCGGCTCTGGACTCTGGCGCATAACGTGTGGTGGAGCTGGGACCATGACTGCATCAGCCTGTTTCGCGACCTGAATCCAACCCGCTGGCGAGAGCTGAATCAGAATCCGATTTCGCTGCTGAGCGAGATGCCGTTGCGCGAGATTGAGCGCCGGGCGTCCGAGCTGGTGCTTCATAGCCGAATCAACTACGTGTACCGGAGGCAGCAGGAGTATCTGCACGCGGACCGAACCTGGGGCGCGGCCAATGCAGGCGTGCTGCGGCCGCGGCCGGTGGCTTATTTTTCAGCCGAGTTTGGAATGCATGAGTCGCTTCCAATTTATTCCGGCGGACTGGGCGTGCTGTCTGGAGACCACATCAAGAGCGCGTCGGATCTGGACATTCCGCTGGTCGGAGTTGGTCTGTTTTACGGGCAGGGTTATTTTCTGCAGCGGCTGGATCAGATCGGATGGCAGAGGGAAGAGTACCTGCAGACGGATGTGAATCAACTGCCGATGCAGCCGGCGATCGGGGTGAACGGCGAACCGGTGGTGGTGGAGATTGCGACGCGCAGCGGCTCGATACGGGCCAAGGTGTGGCGTGTGAAGGTGGGCCGATGCGATCTGCTGCTGCTGGACTCGAACGTGAAGGGTAATGCGCCCGAGGACCGGGAGACGACGTCACGGCTCTACGGTGGGGATGCGCGCACGCGGATCCGCCAGGAGCTGCTGTTGGGCGTAGGCGGCTTCCGCGCGTTGCGCGCCATGGGGATCAGCCCTGGTGTTCTGCACCTGAACGAAGGGCACAGCGGCTTTGCGGTCTTTGAGGCGATTCGCGACCGGATGGTGGAAGAGGGCCTGGACTTTGCCACCGCGGCGAGCCAGATTCCGCGCGAGGTGATCTTTACGACGCATACGCCGGTTCCGGCCGGCCATGACCGCTTCAACGCGGACTTGATGGAAGAGCACCTGGGACCGCTGCGGGACCAGCTGGGAATTTCACACGAGAACATGATGGGCTTTGGACGCGAGTTCCCCACCGATTACGGCGAGCAGTTCTGCATGACAGTGCTGGGATTGAAGCTGGCGCGGCGAGTCAATGCGGTTTCTTCGCTGCATGGGGAGGTTTCGCGGGCGATGTGGAAGGGGCTGTATCCGAACCGGCCGGAAGATGCCGTGCCGATTGGACACATCACGAACGGAGTGCATGTGCCGAGCTGGCTGGCGCCGCAGATGTGCCGCCTGTATGACCGGCATCTGGGAGTTGGCTGGCAGGGCCAGAGCGGCGCAGCGAAGACCTGGGGGAAGATTGAAAGCGTGGACGATGGCGAGCTGTGGGAGACGCACCTGGCACTGAAGGCGCAACTGATCAGCTTTGCCCGACGGCGCGCGCGGGAACAGGCGGAAAGACGCAATGAGCCGGCAGAGACACTAAACAAGCTGGGCAAGCTGCTCTCGCCGGATGCGCTGACCATTGGCTTTGCGCGGCGGTTTGCAACCTATAAGCGCGCGAACCTGGTGATGGCGGATATCGAGCGGTTGGCTTCGATGGTGAACGACCCCAAGCGACCGGTTCAGTTTCTCTTTGCGGGCAAGGCGCACCCGCACGACGAACCAGGCAAGAGGGTGTTGCAGCAGATTGCCGAGATGATGCGCGACCAGAAGTTCCAGAGCAAGTTCGTCTTTATCGAGGACTATGACATCAACGTGGGGCGTTACCTGGTGCAGGGCGTGGACGTGTGGCTGAACAATCCGCGCCGTCCGCTTGAGGCTTCAGGGACGAGCGGGCAGAAAGTGGTGCTGAACGGCGGCTTGAATCTTTCGGTTCTGGATGGCTGGTGGGCGGAGGCTTACGACGGAATGAACGGCTTCGCGATTGGCCTGGGAAGAACGCACTCGAACATGGATGTGCATGACAGGCGCGACGGCGACGATCTGTATCGCGTGCTGAACGACGAGGTGATTCCGCTGTTTTATCAGCGCGACCGGGATGGACTGCCGCGGGGATGGATCCAGCGGATGAAGCGGACGATCCGCACGCTGGGTTGGCGGTTCAATGCCGACCGGATGGTGATGGACTACACGCAGAAGTGCTACATTCCGGCGGCGGGCGGGACTTCGAGCGAGATCAGGCTGTATTCGTAAGAGGCTTGCTCCCCTGTCTTTCGCCACGGGGGAAGACAGGGGGCAACTGGCTACAAGGTTTCAGCCGACGCGAAGACTTCTTCCTCTACCTTGGCGTGCTCGAGGATGCGGACCGGATAGTATGCGTTGCGGGTGTACTGCCGGATCATGCGATTGGTGTTGAAGTAAGAGCCGTTGAAAGCGACTGTGTTGCGCATGAGGCGGGCCCACTTCTCCGGGGTCTTGCGATACAGCGGGACGATGGCGTTTTCCAGCTTCTCGTAGAGGGAGCCGGCCTCTTCAGCATCGTTTGCTCCATCTTCAATGGCCCAGCCGGTGACGCCCTCGATGCAGCCCTCGATCCACCATCCATCGAGAATCGAGAGGCTGGGAACGCCGTTGAGAGCCGCCTTCATGCCGCTGGTGCCGGAGGCTTCATAGGGGCGCTTGGGCGTATTGATCCAGACATCGACGCCTGCGGTGAGCAGCGCGCCGAGATCCCATGCATAGTTTTCGAGATACACGATGCGGAGCAGATCGCTGGAGAATTTGGCGGCGTCTTCGACGACTTCCTGAATGAGGCGTTTGCCGGGCTCGTCCTGTGGATGAGCTTTTCCGGCATAGAGAATCTGCAAACCTCCGGCGGCCTCGGCAATCTTCTTGAGGCGCTCGGGATCTGTGAAGAGCAGGTGGGCGCGTTTGTAGGTGGCTGCCCTGCGGGCAAAGCCGAGCGTAAGGACCTTGGGATTGAGCACCAGACCTGTGCGCGTTGCTACTTCGTTGAACAATGCGTTTTTGGCGCGGGCATGCGCTGCCTGAATCCTGGCCTCGGGGAGATCGATGGCGTTGCGCAGGTAGAGATTGTCGCGCCGCCATGCGGGAATGTGCTCGTCGAGAAGCTCCTGCATGGGTTCCGACATCCAGGTGGTCGCGTGTACGCCGTTGGTGATGTTGTCGATGGCAAACTCGGGGAACATTTCTCGCGAGACCTTGCCGTGCTGCAGAGCCACGCCGTTTGCATAGCGCGAGAAGTGCAGGGCGAGCAGGGTCATGTTGAGAAGGCCATCGCGGAAACAGCCCTGTTTTTCAAGACGCCTGGTGCGGTCTGCTCCCAGGATACGAATGGATTGCTCGGTGGAGAAGCGGTCGTGGCCCGCGGGCACAGGAGTGTGGGTGGTGAAGACGCACTTGCGGCGCACCATCTCAACATCGGTTTCTGTGTCTGCTGCGAGCGGTCCTCCGCCCAACTGCCTTTCGAGCAGGGCGAGCGTAAGCAGGGCCGCATGGCCTTCGTTCATGTGGTAGACATTGACGCTGTAGCCGAGCGCGTGAGCCATGCGCACGCCGCCCATGCCGAGCACGATCTCCTGTTGGAGGCGGTAGTTGGTGTCACCGCCGTAGAGATGGTCGGTGAGGCCGCGGTCCCAGCCGGAGTTGCCTTCAAGGTCGGTGTCGAGCAGGTAGATGGGAACGACGTGACCTGAGCGGCCCTTGTGGTCGTAGCGCCATGCGCGGACATTGACGACGCGGTCTTCGATGGAGACGGTGATTCGGGCCGCTTCTTCGGTGCAGAAGGTTGCCGGATCCCACGGCTGAACATCTTCGCTCTGCATTCCGGTGCGGTCAAGATGCTGCTGGAAATATCCCTTGCGATGGAGCAGCGTGAAGGCGATGAGGGGAATTCCGATGTCGGCGGCGGAACGGAGCGTGTCGCCTGCCAGAACACCGAGGCCGCCGGAGTAGGTGGGCATGGAGGGATGGATTGCAACTTCCATCGAAAAGTACGCGACATGTCCGGTGGCTGCGAAGTTCTCGTAAGAAAATGGTTTTAGAATTACCGGTTGCATCAGTCTTGTTTCTCCGCGCCGCTACCAACTTTGGGAGCGACTATCTGGGGATGGCAATTCTACCGAGCCCGACCGAGGATGCCTATCGGCTCGGCCTTCATTGGGCACAATACCCTCCAATTTTACCAAGGAACAGCTTAGCGGGAGCTAAGAATGGCCGAAATGCCGTCCCACGAACGGGTTACGGCGACATGCCACTGTCGCCGTAAGGCCTGCGGCGGGCTGCCGAACCGTCCTGAGCCGTTCCTAAGCTTGATTTCTAATCATCTGGATTTCTAATCGATGCGGTGAGCACCGTCTGAGGCGTGGCAGATGTGAATCTCGGGCACGATGCCGGTTTTGGCGGCGTAGCGGGCACCAAGTTCCCTGGCAAAGGCCGGGGCCTGGCTCTGCTCGACAAGATTGACGGTGCATCCGCCGAAGCCGCCGCCGGTGAGGCGGGCGCCGATGAGGCCGGGCAGATCCTGCGCCAGGGCGACCATGGTGTCTGCCTCGACGCAACTGCCTTCGAAGTCACCGCTGTAGCTGGCGTGGGCTTCGGCCATGAGACGGCCAAGTTCCTTCATGTCTCCGCGAAGCAGGGCCTCTGAGGCGGCGACAGTGCGCAGGTTCTCGCTGATGACGTGGCGCGCGCGCATGAGGGACTTTGGCTCCATCTCGTGGCCCCACTTCTCGAGGTCTTCGAGGGTGGCGTCGCGGAGGAAGGGCACGCCGGGCCGGTGGCTGGCGATGATGGCGCAGGCGGCTTCCGATTCGCGGCGGCGGGTGGGGTAGTCGCCGCCGGCGATGGAGTGCTTGACCATGGTGTTGGCGATGACGAGGGCGACGTTGGGGGGGATCGGCGCAAGTCTGTAGCTGAGATCGCGGCAGTCGAGCAGCAGGGCGTGGTTCTCTTTACCGTTGGCGGAGATGAACTGGTCCATGATGCCGCAGTTGGCGCCAACGAACTCGTTCTCGACGCGCTGACAGAGGCGGGCGAGGACGGGGCCGGGGTAGCTGGCACCGATGAGCGATAGGACGGCCAGAGCGGTGACGACTTCAAGGGCGGCCGAGCTGGAAAGCCCTGAGCCGAGCGGGACGTCACCCCAGAGGCTGAGGCTGAAGCCGGGGATCTTGTGACCCTCGCCGGCGAGGATGGAGACCACACCCATGGGGTAGTCGCTCCAGTGGCTGGCGGCGACGGGCTTGGCGGCTGCCTCGAAGGTTCTGTCTTCGCCGTAATTTTCGGAATAGATCACGATCTTGCCGTCGGTGCGGGGCGAGATGGCGGCAAGGGTGGCGAAGTTGATGGCGACAGGCATGACGAAGCCTTCAGCGTAGTCGGTGTGTTCACCGATGAGGTTAACGCGGCCGGGCGCGACAAAGACGGCAGGGTCGGCAGCGAAACGGGCGCGGTGCATGGAGCGAAGGACGGTAGGATCGTGCATTGCAGTCAGAACCTCTTGATTGAATTCACAACTTCACTTACCTGGACGGGCGGGGGCAACGATTTGGCGCGGAATGAGAACGTTTTCTTGTTTTATTACGAATACGCGCATTTTGATCATTCTGTCCGCTTCCCAATTGTGTCGGCGGAGGCTGCCGCGAGTCTTTCCCAGATGCGGTCGAGCCAAGCCTCATGTTCCGGCTTCATCAGGACCGAGCGCAAACAGGTGACGAGCTTTGACTCGGCAGGGTTTGCGTCTGCAGCGGACTGCGAAAACCAGGACAGCGGCAATTGTACAAGAGCCAGGTGGAGACCGCGCTGGGCGCAGGCGTCAAAGATGTTCCGGGCCAACTGCGAGGACTTTTCGGCGGTCTCGGCTGTCGGCTTCCAGACCACGATGTCGAGCTCTGGCGCTGGGGCGGCGAGGGGCTGAAATCGGTCATCGACCTGCAGACACCTGTGCAGCCCCAGAGCTGCTGCTCGGCTCTGGCTGAGGCCGCGTGCAAATTCGCCGTTGGGCAGGAGTGGCAGGAGCTGATGCGTGGCCCACAACGCGACGGCGGCGGCCCCGGCGCGGGAGCACTCCAGGCTGATTTCGCCGAGGTGCAACTGTTTTGATGTGAAGTAGGTGTAGGGGGAATCGTGCTTGTAGAAACGGCCGACGGCCGGGTCGCGGAAGAGGATGCATCCGCAGCCATAGGGCTGCAGGCCGTGCTTGTGGGGATCGATGACGATGGAGTCGGCCTGGTCCATGGCCGCGTAGGCGTGACGGGCGGGCTCGGCAAGAGTATGCGAAATCAGCTTGTAGTAGCCGCCGTAGGCCGCGTCGACGTGGATGCGGAAGCCATATTGCTGGCGAAGGGCGAGGATCTGGTCGAGCGGGTCGACGGCACCGATGGCCGTAGTGCCCAGGGTGACGACAACTGTGCCGACATCGCCTTTGCGCAGCTCGTTTTCGAGGGCTTCGAGTGAGATGCGGCCGCGGTTGTCGGAGGGGACCTGGGCGTAGTTGAGCTGGAGGACGGCGGAGATGCGGCGGTGAGTGTAGTGGGCCTGCTCGGAGCCGAGGATGCGCTTCCCCGGCGCGGACTGCCCGGCTACCCACAATGCTTCCAGGTTGGCGAGGGTGCCGCTGGAGGTGAGGTGGCCGAGATATTCATTCCAGCCGCACATTTGTGCGATCTGGCGGACAGCCTCGATCTCCATCTCTGAGCTGGCGCGGCCGCCGTCCCTTGCGTGGTTGTTGGGATTGATGGTCATGGCGAGGGCGTAGGCGGCGCGCGCGACCGGATGGGGCGGCTTGAGCATCTGGCCGGCATAGAGGGGATGGAAGTAGGGGTAATTGTCGGCGAGGCGGTGGGCGACAGAGGCGAGGATCTGTGCAATCGCTGCTGAGTCAGTGTGCTGCTGGAAGGGGGGAAGATATGTGAACTCTGCCTCGAGCAGCTCCGTGGCGCGAGATAATAGGCCGGGTACGGGATCTTGAGGCATGGCGACCTCTTACGGTATCACAGGCGGGAGATGGATTCTAAAGGGATTTATGTACTTTAGTCCCTATCGCGACGCTGCCTGCCGCAGCGAGTCCAGTTTGTCCATTGCTTTACGGGCCACCCATAGCCGGTACTCTTCTCGCTTCGCCTCTCGTGCCTCTTTCTTGAGTCCCTTTTCTAGGAGACACTCGATGCAATACGTGCCAATCCAGCGGTCAAACTTATATTCGACCCGGTGCTTAGGGCAGATGCCGCATTCTTCAAGATCGTCTTCTGCTAGTTGGGTGGCCAGCCATCGTTTTATGCGTGCGAACAGCTTCATCTCAAATCTCCAAAGGCACCGCAGTGCCAGCGACGACGTTAGGGAGTCAAGTACGTAAATCCCATTCTAAACCCGTATTGGCAAAGAGGTTCCTGAAGTGGTAAGCGCAAGGTGAGCCGATGAAGAAGAATTCATGCACTGAATTTTGACACCAATGATACACTGTTGCCAGCGTTAGAGCCGAACCGGGCGTGAGCAGTAACTCGCCCAACCAAGCAAGATTCTGCCAGTGGTCGCTCCGATTCATCCAGCGCAATTCAATCCAGGAAATACGAACGAGATGGAACAAGGTACTGTGAAGTGGTTCAATGATGCGAAAGGCTTCGGCTTTATTTCGCGCCAGAACGGTGAAGATGTGTTCGTGCACTACTCTGCGATCAATTCGAATGGTTTCAAGAGTTTGCAGGAAGGTCAAGCCGTGCAGTTCAACGTGGTGAAGGGGCCCAAGGGCTGGCAGGCTGCGGACGTACAGCCGCTCTAAGGCCGCATGGCCGGATTCCGGCAGGATCCAGCGAACACAAATGAGGGCTGGGAGCGATCCGCGCCCTCTTTTGTTTAATTTGGACTGCTGTGGCAGCGTGCGATGGCGGCAAGAGAATTTTGCGGCCATGCCAGAGACTGGCTCTTCATCTCTCCGGATTCACTCCGGCAGAACGTGGAACAGGGCAGTAGTGCACATAAAGCGATAGATAAAAGACACTCATCGACAGCAGAATAAGCGGAATTGGAAGAACCTGCACGGCATTCGCGATTTGCCTGGAGAGTCCTGTCGCGGGCAGATGCAGATGGTTGATGAATCCGAGGAGAATTGCCCAGGGCAAGGCTCCAATCGCCACAAATCCCAGCCCATTGATCAGCATTGCGAGCCGCCCGGCGAAACGACCCTCTGCCCAGAGCATGACGCAGGCCGGGACTGTGAGGATCAGGAGCATGGCGTCTATTTGGCGGTGATAGATGGGCAACATGGAGAGAGCCGCAATGACGGCCAGGCCGAGCCAGAATTTTTTGGGCGAGGGCTGCGCACGGACGGTGACGAACGCCCAGACCAGCAGGAGCGGAACGCACACAAGCAAGGTTGCGGGATTGTAGATGCGCGGATCGTCCCAGAAGAAACTGAAGACCGATTGCAGGCTGATCAACATATCGAGGCCGTGACCGCCGGTTGATGCGGGTCCCGGGTCGTTGATGCCGCCGTGCGCAGAAAATGCCTGCAAGTTGAAGTGGAGTTCCTGAATCCAGTGGGGCGATACCTGCCAGATCCAGACGAGCGCCGGCAGGCTGATGGCCACAGTCAGGACAAGGGTTTGCAGGGCGCGTTTGCGGTGGAGGCCACCGGCGAGCAAGAAAAAGAGCCAGACGAGGCCGACATCGTGGGGCTTGACGGCCAGGCTGATTGCCAGGCACAGGATGCCGGCCCAGACAAACCGGTCACGAAGAAAACACCAGACGGCCACCACGCAGAGGCTCACGACAATTCCAGCAACATTGCCGCAGATAAGCACTAATTCACTGTTCGCGAGCAAAAAACAGAGCAACGCGCCCGTCGGCGTGGGTGCATAACGCTCGCTGAGATTCCAGATGAGGAATGAAGCAAAGATGAAACTGCCGGCCGTGAGCGCCATCCAGAGGATGTGCGCCGGCCCCCAGGGCAACAATGCCATCGGAACCGAGAGCAGGAACGCGGTGGGCGGGTAGACATTCTGCGTCGCGATCTGGAGATTGCTCACCGAATTGAGAAAGCGGCTTGCTCCCTCGGCCCGATAGAAGCGCATGACTTCGCTTTGGTTGTAAGGGTCACAGTGCTGGATCAGACAGCGGGCCGGGTAGTAGAGCGCCCGGAAATCTGCCAGAGAGGAGGTGCCGGCATTCTCGAGAGCGCCGCCTAGAAGAAGAAAGACCAGGGATCCCAGTACGAGCAGATAGAGGCCATCGAGCCGCGTTCTTTTCATGCCGAGCCTTTCTCTGTCTGAACTGCGGGAAGTTGCCGGCGGGTCAAGCTGCCGATGGGCGCCAACGGACAGAGGCGTCCCTGCGCGATGACGCTCGATCAAGCTAAATATACAATTCCGCGCGGGCGGCGCCTCGGAGAAGCGCAGTGCACACAGTTACTCCTGAGATACACATGCTTGATCCGGAGTGAGCGCACGCATAGCATCGAGAAAAATTGATCCGCTTCATCGCTTCATTCAAAGAGAGATTATGGAAGCCAAGTGCCTGTCCGTGGTTGTTCCGGTTTACAACGAGGAACAGACCCTCGCCGCAATTGTCGAGAAGATTCTTGAGCTTCCGCAGTTGCTTGAGATCGTGATTGTGGACGATTGCTCCACCGATCGGACATCGCAGATCCTTGCCGGCCTGAGCGCCAAATACGGGGAGATTCGGGCCGCGCGTCACGACCGAAATCGGGGAAAGACGGAGGCGCTCAAGACAGGTTTCAGGCTTACCAAAGGGGACATTGTTATCGTTCAGGACGCCGATCTGGAATACGATCCGCAGGAAATTCCCGATTTGATTGCTCCGATTCTCGCGGGGCACGCGGATGTCGTCTTCGGCTCTCGCTTCCTGGTACGAAAAGCTTCGCGCGTCTTGTACTTTTATCATTTTCTCGGCAACAAGTTTCTGACGTTTCTATCGAACCTTCTGACCAACATCAACCTTACGGATGTGGAGACCTGCTACAAGGCTTTCCGCGGCGATATTATCCGGCAGATGCGGATTGACTCGCGCGCGTTCGGCTTTGAAATCGAAGTGACGGCCAAGGTGGCCAAACTGAAATGCGCTATCTACGAAGCGCCGATCAGCTACTACGGCCGAACCTACGAGGAAGGCAAAAAGATAACGGGATGGGACGGGTTAGCGGCGATTTATTACATCGTGCGCTTCAACTTGTTCTGCTCGCTGGAGCGCAGTTACCATCACCGGCCCCTATTCGGCCGCGCTGCGATTGCACTGGAGCAGGCCGGCAGCGGAGGGCCAAAAGAAGGCTAAGGCGAGGACTCGCAGCGCTCTAGTTGAGCCGCCAGAACGCGGCGTTCAAAATTGCGGCAAAGGTGACCCATGCCCAATAGGGCGCCATGAGCCACGCAGCGAGCGGCTGAATTCGGTTGAATAGCAGGGTGGTTGCTGCGATGAAAACCCAGAGCAGGACGATTTCTGCGAGGGCGGCACCGATGGCATGCTGGTGGAAGAAGATCCAGGACCAGGCAAGGTTCAAGGCCAGTTGCGCCAGAAACAGACCCAGGGCCCATGTGCGCATGGGTGAAGGGGCCAACAGCCATACGCGCCAGACGGCGATGGCCATGAGTGCGTAAAGCAGAGACCAGACGGGGCCAAAGACCCAATTGGGCGGGGCGATTGCGGGCCGGGTGAGAGTGCCATACCATCCGCTGACCTCTCCGACTGTCCAGCGCCCACCGATGGCCGCGACCGCAAAGCAAAGTCCTGACCAGAATAAGAATGCAATCCCGCGCATGCGGCCTCTTTTCGTTTGCAAGGACATCGGCTCCAGGCTGATGGGCGGCATTCCACGGCCCTGCCGCACGTTGGACGCGTGGTTTTGCGCGGTCAAACCGGCGCTCAGCCTTGCATACAGGCGATTGTATTTGCAGGAGGCCGAGGACAGCAGAGATTTGCTGGTTTGGGAGGGGACACGCTTGCTGGAGATCGCAGCTTATACGGGCGGGTCTGGTTTCTGCGTCGACGGAGGCCAGGTGCTGTGGCTAAAGATCCCAGGTGGGCACGGAACAAGGCACTGCAACGTCAGCCATGGAGTTGATAGTTGAAATTCCAGGGGACGGTCTCAGCCAAAGCTTACGTGCCGTGCCGTCCCCACGGGCCTATTGTTCGTGCATTATTTGTTTGGGGTTATCCCACCCGTACCCTGATTAACCGGGGCGCTGTGAATAGAGTTGCCATCCCAAAGCTGCCCACACACTTCATGCAACTTCTCCTCGCTCGGATCAGGCGGCAGCTTGGCAAGGCATGGTTTCAGCTTCTCTAAGAGGGCATCGTAACGGGCTTTAAGCCCAGCCAGTTTGGCTTCGTTTTCCTCGTTTTGAGCGTTATACGCCTTCTGGGCCACCATGTACTTTTCGGTCTTGTCCGAGATAATCTTTTGGAGTTCGCGGAATTTGTCTGCGGTCGCGGCAAGATTGGCCTTGCGACTTGCCAGGGAAGCCTGCTGATCGATAAGTTGCTGATGAACCGCATCGAGTCTGTTCTTCTCCTGGTTGTACCGGTCACACGCATTACTACCCTGCGAATAGGTGCACTTGTGGGCGTTATGGGCATCCACAGCCTTATCCTGGGCAGCACCGGCCTGATCAAACGCATCTATGTCCATCTGATATTCGGCAAGGTCTGCTTTGTACTGGGTCGCTCCCTTGGCGAGTGCAGCATTGCCTAAATTGATGTCATCCAACTGTTGGCTGAGATCCGCGAACGTCTTTCTGTTCGCTTCTCTAACAGCGAGAAATGGAGCGGCTTCGGTATTGATTGCCGCCATTTGGTCCTTAATGGACTGCCCGTGCGCATTCGCAGGAACAATCATCAAAACGGAAACGGAAAAAAGAGCCAGTGCGACACATTTCATAAACTCTCCTCTATACCATCCGTGCTCTTGCATAGTGCTTGCATCTCGGCCCCACGCGCGCCGGAGCGATCCCGGACAGGAAGGATAGGGTATGGCAATGTCGCCATGGCTGAACATTCCCTTATCGCGGCAAGGGAAGTGGACTTTCGAGGGAGTGATGGATGGCGGGTTCGGGGTAGGAGTATGGCGCATCGCGCTTAGCCGCGCGGCCTGCGGTTCTGAGACGGAGGCCAGGCGCTGTAGCTAAAGATCCCAGGTGGGTACGGCGCCAGGCAGTGCTACTCCGGCCGGTGCGCTGATGCCCATCCACTCTGGAACCGGAAAGCTTTCCCTGGGGTGCACCTCGGGGCCTGACCCTTTGAGGTGATGCCGGCGCAGCGCTTCCTGAATCTCATGCAGCGCCGCGGTTTTTTCGTTGCGCGATTGCCTATCCCAGAACATGACAAAGCCCAGTCCACAGACGCAGCAATGGGTTTCTGCATTCCCATTCGTGCTTTTGCATAGTACTTGCATTTCGACCTCATGCGCACCGGGGGGGATCCGGGCACGAAGGAGACGATAGTGCGGCGTTCCCATGCTTGAAAATTCCCTTATCGCGGCAAGGGACGTGGACTTTTGCGGGAGCAAGGCATGGCTATATTGGGGGAGAGGGCGCGAACAACGATTGATGATTCGGCTGTCGATTCCCGTGCTGGCTCTTCCTGTCCTTGTGCGGTTTCCTGCGGCCCACAAGGCAGGTTTCTGTTTGGGAAAACGGCGCACGGTGGTGAGGCTTCCATGTACAGCAATTGGAGAGGCGCTGTATCCTCAATGTATTGGCTGTTTTCCTTTCGCGGCCGCAATGGATTCCTCGACATTATGAGCACGCAGACAATTGCAGTACACCTGCCCGACGGGTCGATTCGCGAAGTACCGGCCGGGACAACGCCCCTTGAGATTGCCAACTCGATTTCTCCGCGTTTGGCCGCGGCATCCGTTGTCGCGCGGTTGACGCCGCTGAGTGTGGCGGCGGTGAAGTCCGCCTCAGACGAAGAGCCGTCTGAAGCCGCCATGTATGCTGCTGAGGACGCGGCTGCGCCGCGGCTTGTTGACCTGGCTACGCCGCTGACTGCAGATACTAAGCTTGAGCTGGTGACGGAGAAGGACCCGGAGGCGCTGAAGGTGGTGCGCCACTCAGCGGCGCATGTGATGGCGACGGCGGTGCTGGAACTATTTCCGGAGACCAAGCTCGGGCATGGACCGGCGACCGATTCAGGCTTCTTCTACGATTTTTATCGCGAGAAGCCGTTTACGCCGGAGGACCTGGCGCTGATTCAGGCGAAGATGGCGGAGGTTGTGGCGCGGGATGAGCCGTTCGTGCGCGAGTACGAACCCCGCGAGCAGGCGCTGGCGGAGTTTGAGCGCGACGGCGACTTTATGAAGACGCACTTCGTGACCAAGTTTACCGAGCCTGGTTCTGAGGTGAGCTTCTATCGCAACGGAAAATTCGTTGACTTTTGCCGCGGTCCGCATGTGCCCTCGACTGGCAGGGTGAAGGCTGTAAAGGTGACGACGCTGGCTGGGGCTTACTGGCTGGGCGATGAAAAGAATCCGCAGTTGCAGCGCGTGTATGGGACGGCCTTCTTTTCGCAGAAGGAGATGGACGCGCACTTTGCGCGGCTGGAAGAGGCGGCCAAGCGCGACCATCGCGTGCTGGGCAAGCAACTGGACCTTTTCAGCATTCAGGAGCTGGCCGGAGCGGGGCTGATCTTCTGGCATCCGAAGGGCGCCATGATTCGCAAGATCATGGAGGACTGGATGCGGGACGAGTGCGTACGACGCGGCTATCAGCTTGTGTATACGCCGCACGTGGCGCGCGTGAACCTGTGGCAGACGTCGGGGCACGAAGGCTTTTACGCGGGCAACATGTTTACGCCGATGGAACTGGACGATGCGAACTATCGCATGAAGCCGATGAACTGCCCGTTCCACATTCTCATCTACAAGAATTCGCCGAAGAGCTATCGCGACTTGCCGGTGCGCTATGCAGAGCTGGGCAACGTGTACCGCTACGAGCGCTCGGGCACGATGCACGGCTTGCTGCGCGTGCGCGGCTTTACGCAGGACGACGCGCATATTTTCTGCACGCCGGGACAGATTGAAGACGAAGTTGTGGCCTGCATCGATTTTGCTGAGGCGGTGTTGCAGACGTTCGGCTTCAAGGAGTTCAAGGTTGAGCTCTCGACGTGGGACCCGAACGATCGCGCTCACTATGCCGGCTCAGACGACAACTGGAATCTCGCGGTGGGGTCGCTCGAACGCGCGCTCGATCGCAAGGGGATTGCGTACAAGACGATTCCGGGCGAAGCGGCGTTTTACGGGCCGAAGATCGATGTGAAGCTTGTCGATGTGCTGGGGCGGTTGTGGCAGCTTTCGACGGTGCAGTTTGACTTTAATTTGCCGGCGCGATTCGAGCTTGAGTATGTGGGCGAAGACGGCGGACGGCATCAGCCGGTGATGGTGCATCGAGCGCTGTTCGGGTCGGTAGAAAGATTTTTTGGCGTGCTGATTGAGCACTATGCTGGAGCGTTTCCGCTGTGGCTGGCGCCGGTGCAGGTTGGGCTGGTGCCGATCAGCGAGAAGCACAAGTCTTACGCAGAAAAGGTGGAGAAGGCGCTGAAGGACGCGGGCCTGCGCGTGGAAGTGGACGACCGCAACGAGAAGATGAATGCGAAGATCCGCGATTTTGCGAATCAGAAGACGCCTTACATTCTTGTGTTTGGCGACAAGGAAGAAGCGGCGGATGCGGTGAGCGTGCGCACGCGCGGCAAGGGTGATCAGGGATCGATGCCGTTGGCGGAGTTTATCGCGAAGGCGCAGGGGCTGGTGGGGGAGAAGTCGACAGAGCTTTGAGGATTGAGCAGTCAGACTACTAATATCCCTTCAAACTCTCGATTGCAGGTAACCGAATGGTTTGTCGGACCCAGCCAAAGAGTAGACCTCTAATGTGCTGATTTTTCCCTTGGTCTGGAAAAGCATGACGCCCACTTGTTCGCCGTCCACCTCTGCGAGCCAGTCGCTGATCAGTTGCTCGCCCTTTCGCTCAACGGGGACGCCATCGAGCGCAAAATCGACAGTGGACACCCGCATTTGCATTTTCCAGCAACGGTCAACCTCTCGATCTGAGAGGAGAGATCGCCAACATCCCTGTGGGCGTTCTCAATAAGCCATCGGACCACCTCACGCTCCTGCTGGGTCAGCGGACGCCGAATCGGCTCATAGAATTTGTTTGAATCTAAGGCCATTCTCGAATTTTTCGACCTGGTCCAATTTCACAAAGAACCCAGCAGCTGAACTACGCGTTGATAGCCATGCCTTCGACGGCGGCGTAGGCGTCGAGCATGGACTCGGCGAGCGTGGGGTGGGCGTGGATGGTGAACATCATCTCTTCGACTGTGCCTTCGAGTTCGAGGACGGCTACGGCTTCGGCTATGATTTCGGTTGCCTGGGGGCCGAGGATGTGGACGCCGAGGATTTCGCCGTACTTCGCATCAGAAACGATCTTGACGAAGCCGTCGTGGCTGCCGACGATGGTGGCCTTGGAGTTGCCCGCGAAGGGGAACTTGCCGATTTTCACGTCGTAGCCTTTTTCTTTGGCCTGGGTTTCCGTGAGTCCTACAGAGCCTATTTGCGGCTCTGTGTAGGTGCAGCCGGGGATGCGGTCGCGGCGCAAGGGGCGGAAGGGACGACCAGCGATTTTGGCGACGGCGACCATGCCGCTCATGGAGCCAACGTGGGCAAGCTGCGGCAGGCCGAAGACGATGTCGCCCACTGCGTAGACGCCGGGCTCGGCGGTCTGCTGGGCTTCGTTGACTTTGATGAGGCCGCGGTCGAGTTCGACTTTGGTTTTCTCGAGGCCGATGTTTTCTGTGCGTCCGGCGCGGCCTACGGCGATGAGGACCTTCTCGGCTTCCTTGATCTGGGGTTTGCCGTTGGCGTCGGTGTATGAGACTTTGACGCCGTCGGCGGTCTTCTCGACTTTTTCAACTTTTGCGCCGGTGTTGATGTCGATGCCGCGCTTTTTGAACACGCGCGTGATCTCTTTGGAGATTTCTTCGTCTTCGACGGGGACGACGCGGGGGAGGAATTCGAGAATGGTGACGTCTGTGCCGAAGCTGCGGAAGATGGAGCTGAACTCCATGCCTACCGCGCCCGCGCCGATGACGATGAGGGATTTGGGAACGCGGTCGATGGAGAGGATTTCGATGTTGGTGAGGATGCTGGTGTCGGCCTCGAGGCCGGGGAGCATTTTGGCGGAGGAGCCGGTGGCCAGGATTACGTTTTTAGCTTTCACCTGAGTCGCCGCGCCGTCTGTCGCTGTGACCGCGACTGTATGGACGCCGGCCTGGGCGGGGCCAGTGAGTTTGCCCGAACCGGCAATGACGGCGATCTTGTGTTTTTTCATCAGGAAATCGAGGCCCTTGGCGTGCTTGGCGACGATGGAGTTTTTGCGGTTGAGGACGGCAGGCCAATCGAGGGTGGGGGCGCTGCCCTCGCCGAGTTTGATGCCGAATTCGGCGGCGTGCTTGAGGTGGTCCCAGATTTCGGCGTTGAACAGGAGGGCCTTGGTGGGAACGCAGCCGACGTGGAGGCAGGTGCCGCCGAGTTTGGGGGCGTTGTCGATGAGGGCGACTTTGAGGCCGTACTCTGCGCCGCGGATGGCGGCGGTATAGCCGGCCGGGCCGCCGCCGACGATGGCTACGTCGTAGATGATTTCTGTCTCTGGCAAAGGGAACTCCGTTCCGGGACGCTGCCGACTTGCTGCAAACGCCTCATTCCAAGATTCAGTTTAATGGATGAGTGGTGGGGTCGCTGCGGTTCCGCATGCGGTTGAAGGCATTTGGAGAGACAGGGGCTTACAGATTTTGCTGGACGAGCTCGGCGGCAGCGCGTTGGGTTTCCGGGTCGTCGCCGAAGCTGGCGAGCCAGTGGACATCCGGCTCGCGACGAAACCAGGTGAGCTGGCGCTTGGCGTAGTTGCGGTGGCCTTGCTGGGCGGCGACGATGGCGGCTTCGAGCGCTGAAGCGCCCGACAGGACGGTCAACGCCTGGCGGTAGCCGAGGGAGTCGAGGGCTTTGACCGGTCCGTAGATGTCGAGGAGGGCGCGGGTTTCGTCGACGAGGCCGGAGGCAAACATGGCGGCGGCGCGGCGGTTGAGGCGGTCGTAGAGTTGCGGGCGAGGCGGGTTGAGGCCGATGCGCAGGATGCGGAAACCGGTGAGCGGATCGCGTGCCATGAATTCAGACAGCGGCTTGCGGGCAGCGAGGCAGACTTCAATGGCGCGGATCAGCTTGGGTGTGTCGTTGGCGTGGATGCGGGCGGCGGAGGCTGGGTCAAGTTTGGTCAGGAGACGGTGCAGCCAGTTTTTTTCGTGCTTTAACTGAGATTGGACAAGCCGGGCGCGAAGATCGACCTGGCGGGCGGGACCGGCGAAGAGGCCTTCGGTGAGGGCGCGCAGGTAGAGGCCGGTTCCGCCTGTGACGAGGGGGAGATGGGAGCGAGAGGCGATTGCGTGCAGTGCGGCGCGGGCCTGGCGGCTGTATTCGCCGGCGGTGAAGGGCTGGTAAGGGTTGGCGACGTCGATGAGGTGATGCGGCAGGAGGGCGCGCTCCTGGCTGGTGGGTTTGGCGGTGCCGAGATCCATGCCGCGATAGACGGCGACCGAGTCGCAACTGACGATTTCGCCGGCGAAGCGCTGGCCGAGGGCGAGAGAGAGGGCGGTTTTGCCGCTGCCGGTGGGGCCGAGGAGGAGAACGGCTAAGGGTTCTGTCGCGGCGGAGCCGCTGTTCGCCCTCCGCGCAGGAGGCTCACCAGGACTCATGGCCGCCACCAGCCGGGCGGGAAGATCCATTTGGGATTGGTGTGGAAGAGCCACCAGACGAGAATTGCCGCGACGATGAACAACAAGCCAAAAACCTGGTTGCGACGGTAGCGCCGCGTTTGCTCGAAGCGGCGGGCTTGCTCGGCCATTTGCTCGTGATGGGGCTTGATGCGGGTTTCAACCATTGCGAATTACCGCCCTTTGGGAAGAGCGCGGGGAATTTCCTGAATTCCGTGCCGGAGCGAATCGAGCAAATTCTCCGGGAATACGGCTGTCTGTCTGGTCCATTCAAAGAGAGTGGCCGCTGCATCTGGAATTAGCTCAGACCATTGTTCATTGGTCTTTGAGTCCTTATAGGATTCTTCCTCCCTAAGAATCCGCTCAGATGCTCCTCTTGAGACTAGATAAAGTATCCAGGTTTCTATACTCCATTTGGGAATCAACCTGGCGATTGGGTCGTTCGCGGGATCGAGTTTCGGCTGGTTTGCAGCAATCAAAGCAGTATCCAGTTCGCCAAGGTGCGTTTGCACGGAAAGTTTGTCTGCATCGATGAGAACGAACATCCCAGTTGACGCTCGCGAATTTCTGACTCGGCATTTCTTCGCTTGTCGCGCAAAGTTTTTACGCACCCACTGTTCCGCGCTCCCATGGCCCGAGGGAGATACTTCAACCCTGATCTTGTTTTGATTAAAGCCCGCTTTCCTCAGGAACCGATTGATGAATTGCTTCTGCCGTTGATCTTCCGCCAGAACCAGAACCAGCGATGGGCTACTCATTCTCCCAGCCCCGCGCGATCAACTCCGATGGCTGCAGAAGGCCGTCTGGATCGGTCTTAAACTTGTGGGCTCGAACCTGACCGTTCCCTTCGCGGGAGAAAAGCAGACCGTATTCTTGCGCCCATTGATTGAGTATCTCCGGGTGATGGGAAATTAGAATTAGTTGGCCCTTGTGATCTTCTACAGCTTCTTCGGCGGCTAGTAGCCATGGCTGAATCTCCCGCAAGGAGATGTAGTTATCCGGCTCGTCTAGGAACACCGTATTCCCCTTTGCTATTAGGGCATGCAAAATCATGTACAAAGCAATCAGCTGACGTTGACCATCTGAAAGTTCCGACAGTGAGTACGCGATCTTCTTCTTACCCGCTTGCAGGAAATTGGCTCGAAGAATGCGACTATTAATTCCCAATTGATCCAACTGCAATGAGACAAATCCTTCTAAGACATCTCCAAGCGAGTTGATAGTCGCTAGATTTGCACCAGGGTCAGCCTGTACTAGGTGGCGATACCAATCCGCCAAATTCTCAAGCTCGTCCTCCGGAAGCGCGTCTTCGCCCTCTGCTGTGTCCGCCATGGCATCTGGGTAGGCATCTATGCGAAGGCAGTGAACGTGCTCGATCCATCCCAGGAACCGATCCACAGATACGTTGTTCAATCGAGCAAGATAAAGCGATGAATTGGTCATTTTCCATGGCAAAGTGGATGGCGCATCGGCACCGCCGCCAAAGAAATGAATCATGCCATCCACTTGCTCAAATACGAGGTTTTCTGCCACTTTAAGGCTTTCAGAACGAACCGTCGAAATAGGCGAATTTGGAGCAAAGCGGTTCTCGACGCGATATGTATAACTCTTCCCGTCGAGCAGGGCCTCTACCTCGAAAACCTGCTCGGAAAGCGCAAGCCAGCGGGTACGGGTGGTATCAAGGAAGGGGTTTTCAGCCCCGTGCAGAAAGTGTTTTAAGAAACGAATCGCATCTAGCAGGGACGACTTGCCGCTGCCATTTGCTCCAAGCAGCAATTGCTTTCGCTCCGGTTTGTACTCGAAGTTCACGAAACACCGGAAGTTGTCGATATACAGACGCTTCAGCATGGCAGGATTATACGTCGAATGCCCTCCGTCTACCCTCACGTTTGACTTCCGCCCCCCGCATTGCCGACCATAGGCTTTTGGACATCGGCTAAGCCGATGGAGAAGGTGTGCTGCAATGAAGGTCTTGATCCTTGGTTCGGGGGGCCGCGAACATGCGCTGGCCTGGGCGGTAAAGCGGAGCGAGCGGGTTACGGAGGTTGTTTGCGCGCCGGGCAATGGCGGGATTGCGCAGGTGGCGCGGTGCGTTGCCGTGGACCTGAAGGATCTTGGCGCGATGGTGGGGCTGGTTGAGGCCGAGCGGCCGGAACTGACGATTGTGGGACCGGAGCTGCCGCTTTCGCTGGGGATTGTGGACGCCTTGCAGGAGCGCGGCCTGCGCGTGTTTGGACCGACGCGAGCTGCGGCCATGCTGGAGACGAGCAAGGGATTTTCGAAGCAGTTTCTGCAGCGGCACAACATTCCTACGGGCAATTTTGCGGTCTGCTCGACGTTGGCCGAGGTGGAAAAGGCAACTGACTTTTTCCACGCGCCGATTGTGGTGAAGGCGGATGGGCTTGCCGCGGGCAAGGGCGTGATTATCTGCCCTTCGCGGCACACGGCAGTGGAGGCGGCGCAGGGGTTGTTTAGCGGAGCCTTGCTGGGCGAGACTACACAGCAGGTGGTGATTGAGGAGTTTCTGGAAGGTGAGGAAGTGAGCTTTCTTTGCCTGAGCGACGGGACGCATGTGACGCCGCTGGTTCCGGCGCAGGACCACAAGCGCGTAGGCGAGGGCGACACGGGGCCGAACACGGGCGGGATGGGCGTTTACTCGACGGACGATCTGCTGGAACCCGGAATGACGGAGTGGATTCTGCACCATATTGCCGAGCCGACGATTCGCGGGATGGCGGAGGAGGGCGCGCCTTTTGCCGGCGTGCTCTATTGCGGCCTGATGATGACGGCGCGGGGGCCGCAAGTGCTGGAGTTCAACGCGCGCTTTGGCGATCCGGAGACGCAGGCGCTGCTGGTGCGGCTGGAAAGCGATCTGGTGGACGCGCTGGAGGCGTGCATAGACGGACGGCTTGCGGAGACTGAGTTGCGTTGGAGCTCAGGGGCTGCGGCGTGCGTGGTGGCCAGTTCGGCGGGTTATCCGGGTAGTTACACGACGGGAATTCCGATCAGCGGGCTTGGAGCGGCGGCGCAGGTTCCGGGCGTGGAGGTATTCCACTCTGGCACTGCGCAGGTGGATGGGCAGTTGGTGACGGCCGGCGGCCGGGTGCTGGGCGTTACTGCCCAAGGAGGGTCGCTGAAGGAGGCCTTGGCGCGCGCTTACCAGGCGATGGCTGAGATTGACTTTGAGGGGATGTACTATCGGCGCGACATTGGGCACCGGGCGCTGAAGTCCTAGTACGAACTTGCGACTTGCTCGCATCAAACATTGATGTGGACGGTGAAGCGATGAGCGTTGGAGTCTCTTTAGAGGAGCTGCTGGTTTGGAATGAGGAGTCGTCCGGTTTCTGGAAAGCGCATCTTGATGACAACCCGCAGTTGCTTGAGCTTGCCTGCGACATCGGTGGAACGGCAAATGTGCAGGAGTTTGTGCGCCACATCTGGGGCGTGGAGCTGCGTTGGAGCCAGCGGCTGGCGGGACTGCCCGTGATGGCGAAGGAAGCTGCGCCCATGGGGCCGCTGGATGCGCTGTTCGATTTGCACCGCGAAGCTGTGGAGATCTTCCGCGATCTGCTGACCGCACCGGAGGAGAGCTGGGATCAGCCCTACGTTCTCGAATTGGAGTGGATTCCGCCGGAGGCGCGGTCGATGTCGCGGCGCAAGGTGGCTGCACATGCGCTGTTTCACAGCCAACGCCATTGGGCGCAGCTGGCTACTCTGGTGCGCACGGCAGGATTTCCTTCGGACTTCAAGGGGGACCTGCTTTTCAGCGCGGCGCTGCACTAATCGGCGGTTCCCGGCGCCGCAGCGAGCTTGCCATTCTTTTGAAAACAGGCGCGGCACAAGACAGGCCGACCCTGCGTGGGCTTGAAGGGAACTGTGGTCTCGGCCCCGCACTCGGAACAGGTGGTCCGGGTCTCCGGGCGAACCTTATGGTTTCCTCGAGCGCGCTTTGCCTTGCACTGCTTGCAACGCTTGGGGTCGTTTTTAAATTGTTTGTCGTTGAAAAAGATCTGCTCGCCGGCCGTAAAAATGAACTCGGCACCGCAGTCTATGCACGTCAGAACTCGATCGATGAATTCCATGGCCGGCTTCCCGAATCAGAGACTTTCACCGAAATCGGCTATGACTGAAGGACTTGCCGGTACCGGCTCCCTGATCCCGTTGACGTTGCACCGCTAGGGCCCGGGCCGCACCGAAATAAAGCGGCAACTGCAGATTTTGTCCACCCCAAAAGAGGGCGGGTTGAGGGACATTACGACATGAAGCACTTTGCGGACAAAGTGCCAAGTTAAGCGGTTACCGGCAAGCCGCCCCGAAGCTCTTTAGACTGCAGCTACATTCCACTTGCATTCCGTGGCAGCTTTCGGGGCGGCATGTGCCGCGATTGGTTAGAAAAACTAGTCCTGCTCTTTACGAGCCTTCTTGCGATTCCGCTTGCGGGCCAATGCGGCCTTTACGCGCTTTTTCTCACCGGGCTTCAGATAGTAGGAGTGACGCTTTACTTCCTTGATGATGTCTTCCTGCTGAACCTTCCGCTTAAACCGGCGTAGCGCGTTTTCGAGCGGCTCGCCTTCTTGTACGCGAACCTCTGCCAAAAAATCCCACCTCCAAACCTGCCAAGTGGCATTTCTAGGATACTCGAAAAGAACGGATTATGATACCTGCATGCTACTCCCTGAAGCGAGTTTTGCACAGCAATATGCACCGATATTGGTGACGGACGCGAAAAAAGTTTGGCCTCTTATTCCATATGATGAAAGTGTCTGGTGGAATTGACGGAGAATACTGGATGGGGTTTACGGCCAAGCCGTTTATTTCTACACTCTGAATGGGCAGACTCAGTGGCCCGGGAGGTTGCACAGCCGTGATTCGCAGCTACCAGGGGCTAAGGCCCCAGTTTCCGTCCAGTTGCTACATCGATGTTTCCGCGCAGCTTATCGGCGATGTGACCCTTGGCGATCGCTCTTCGGTTTGGATGAACGCGGTTTTGCGGGGTGACGTGAATTCGATCCGCGTGGGCTCGTGCTCGAATGTTCAGGACTGCGCGGTGTTGCATGGCCAGCGCAACCTGTACCCGGTGATTGTGGGCGACTGGGTCACGATCGGCCACAACGCGACCGTGCACGGCTGCACGGTGGGAGATATGGTGGTGATCGGCATGGGCGCCACTGTCCTCAACAACTCGCGCATTGGTGAGGGCTGCATTATTGCGGCCGGTTCCGTGGTTCCGGAGAATACCGTTGTTCCACCGCGAACGCTGTGGGCCGGCGTTCCCGCCAAGATGCGCAGGGAAATTACGGATAAGGATTACGCGCTGATCCGTGAATACGCACAGAATTACCTGGACTACGTTGAGATCTACCTGAAGGAGCCGGGGAATTAGACTGGTTCAATGCAGCGCGATACGCAGGAAGAGGTGGTGGTGAGCAGTTTCCACTTGAGGAGGACGTCTATGTCCGCAGGTTCGGGGTTCTGTCGGCTGCGTTTGGGGGGCTCGAGGCATGTTCTTGCGGTGTGCTGTGCCGTGCTTGCGCTTGGCTTTTGCGTGGCGGGCCGTTGCGCGACGCCTAGCGGGCCAAATCCGGAGCCGAATGCAGGGAGCAGCGCCGATCCGGTGCCGGACGCTCCGGTGCCCCAGTTTGGCGACGATTCCGGGCCCGGTGGGAAGGTCTCGGTCAAGCTGCGCGACACTCCGCTTAACATTCTGAAGGACCAGCAGGCGATCTGGACCAGCCCCGGCCGCGTTCGCGAACACAACCTGACCTATCTGTTGCCTTTGGGTCTTGCCACAGCGTTGGCGATCACGACGGATCACCAGGTGATGTCTTCAGCCAGGCTCCAGAACCCCTCGCTGAACAGCCACGCGGTGACAGCCTCAAATGGGCTGCTGGGCGCCTTTGTGGTGGCTCCGGTGGCGCTTTACGGCCTGGGGCATTTTCGCCACGACGAACACGCCACCGAAGCAGGACTGCTGGGCGGAGAGGCGATGGTGGACAGTCTGGTGGTGGACGAGGTGATGAAGGCGGTCGCGATGCGGGAGCGGCCGACGGTGGATGGAGCCAAGGGCAAATTCTTCCAAACCAGCGTAGGAATCGACTCATCGTTCCCGTCGACGCACAGTTTTATCGCGTGGTCTTCAGCAGCGGTGCTGGCCTCAGAGTACGACAACCGCCTGGCGAAACTCACGATCTATGGGCTGGCCACGGGGGTCAGCGTGACACGCGTTGTGGGCCTGGAGCATTTTCCCTCAGACGTAGTGATTGCCAGCGGGCTGGGCTGGCTGGTGGGCCGCTATGTTTACCACAAGCACCGGCACTACGTGGTGGAGGATTACTAGAGCTCGTCTCAGCTCATTTGGCAACCTCTCTTTCGCTGGCTATCCCGCGAGGGCCGACCCACTGGCCTTGTCGAGCGCGGATACCTGTTTCGTGGTCAGGTTCCAGCACCGTGGCCCAGCTGCTGAACAACCGTCGAATCGCGATTGCGCCCACTGCTGCGAATAAGCCAGGAGGCCCCGGAACTTTGCCGAAATCTGCATCAGAGAGCGGAGCGGAAGGGAGAGCAGAATTGACCGGACTGCACAACGCCAGAAATAGCATAGTTGATGGATGAACCTGGAGTCTTGGAGATTCCAACGTCCGGAGGTTGTTTCTATTCATCACCATTGGCCAGCGGGTCTGAGGCAGGTAAATCTGTGTGCCGTGTTCACTCTGGCGCTGATGCTTGGCTTTTGCGCTGCAGCCGGCGGGCAAGCCACTGCGAGCGCGATGCTGAAAGCGGTTTCTGATGATAGCGCCGGGCCGTTGCCTGACGCGCCGCTGCCGCAAACCGAGCAGATCAGCGATGAAGCCAGCAAGCCCGAAGACTCGGGTCACGTTACGGTGCGGGATACTCCCCTGAATATTCTGCGGGATCAAGGCGCCATTTGGAGCAGCCCGGTCCGGCTTCACGTGCGCGATTTGAAGTGGCTTGCACCGCTTGCCCTGGCTACGGGCGCCGCCATCGGCACAGATCACCGCGCAATGACACAAGTGGTATCGCAGAACTCCAGCTTCAACCAAGCCAACACCACTGCATCGAACGTGTTGATCGGCGGCTTTATCGCCGCTCCTGTGGCCCTGTATGGATTCGCGCATTTTGGGCAGAGTGCGCATGCGCGCGAGGCCAGCATCCTTAGCGCGGAGGCTATCCTCGACGGGCTGGTCGTGGAGCAGGGTGTGAAGCTGGTTTTTTGGCGAGAGCGGCCAGACACGAACAACGCGCGTGGGCGTTTCTTCAAGTCGGATGCAAGCATCGACTCTTCGTTTCCCTCATCCCACAGCGTCGTAGCCTGGGCGGCCGCAGCCGAGCTTGCAGGTGAGTACCGCTCACCGTGGGCGCGGTTATTTATCTACTCCGCAGCTACCAGCGTGAGCCTGACGCGCGTCCTGGGGCAGCAGCACTTCCCCTCTGACGTGCTGATAGGCAGTGCCGCCGGATGGCTTGTGGGCCACTACGTTTACCGCAAGCATCACAAAATCTGGATGCACTAGCTGCTGGATCTACCCTGCCGATTCCTAACTCTTTATACCGACGGCGGATTCCTGCCGGAAAAGAAGAGCCGCTGGTGCCAGTAGGGGTAGGCGGATTGCCGTTCGCTGGCATTGTCGAGCGTTGCTATCTGGGCCTGGGTCAGGTTCCAGCCAACGGCGCCCAGATTCTGGCGGAGTTGCTCTTCGTTGCGTGCGCCGACGATTGCGGCGGAAATTGTGGGCCGCTGCAAGAGCCAGTTGAGCGCAATCTGGGGGACGGTCTTTCCGGTTTCAGCAGCAATTTTGTCCAGCGCGTCCACGACAGTGTACAGATATTCGTCTGGCATTTGCGGGCCATATTCAGCGGTATTGTGTAGACGGCTTCCCTTGGGCAGCGGCTGACCGCGGCGTATCTTCCCGGTGAGCCGGCCCCAGCCGAGCGGACTCCAGACGAGTGTGCCAACCTTCTGGTCGAGAGCGAGCGGCATCAGCTCCCACTCGTAGTCGCGGCCAATGAGCGAGTAGTAGGCCTGGTGGGCGACGAAGCGCGTCCATCCGTAGCGCTCGGCGACGGCGAGCGATTTCATCAAGTGCCATCCAGAAAAGTTTGAGCAAGCGATGTAGCGGACCTTGCCTTCGCGGACAAATGTGTTGAGAGTTTCCTGCACCTCTTCGATCGGAGTCATCGCGTCGAAGACGTGGAGGTGGTAGATGTCGATGTAGTCCGTGCCCAAGCGGCGCAGGCTGTCTTCGAGGGCGCGGCGCAGATGATAGCGCGACGATCCCTCATCGTTGGGGCCGCTGCCAGTGGGAAAGCCGGACTTGGTGGAGATGAGCACCTGAGGCCGGCGGGCACCGAGCGCCTTGCCGAGGATCTCTTCCGAACGCCCTTCCGCGTATCCGTTCGCGGTGTCGAAGAGGTTGACGCCGGCTTCGAGGCAAATGTCGATGAGCCGCCGCGCCTCATCGACTTCGGTGGTTCCCATTGCTTCGAAGAATCCTGTGGTTCCGCCAAACGTGGCCGATCCATACGCGAGCGCAGACACTTTGAGGCCGGAGCCTCCGAGGAGACGATATTCCATGGCGATATTGTATGCGGTAGGGAGCGCGAGGACGCAGGATTGGAAAGTTTCAGACGGCTGCAGCTTTTCCTTTGGGTTTCTTGTCTGAGCCTTGACCCTTTACGCGGTAGGCGCGCCAGAATGACTCCGCCGCCAGTTTGCCAAAGTCGAACGGCCGCTTCGCTGTCTGTTTGTAGAAGATGTGCCCGTAGAGCATGGGGCCGAGCAGCAGCACGATGGCCGCTTCGGCGTCGAGGGTTGGGGGCAGCAGGTTCCGCTTGATCCCTCGGCGCAGAATGCGGCGCAGGCACGAGCGCGCCGGCTCCATCACTCGGTGCCTCCATGCCTCGCCAAACTCATGGTGCACCGCTGAATAAGCGATCAGGACCGGCATCATGCGCTCGCGGGCCGCGTCGAACTGGTCTGGCGGCCTGCGGCTCAGCACCGTGGCGAGATCGTTGCAGAGATCGCCTGAGTCCACGTCCTCCGGGTCTCGGTCCAGGCCGTTGACCATCAACATCACGTCCAGCAGCAGCGCCTCTTTGTTGGTCCAGTGGTTGTAGATTGTGGCTTTGCTTACGCCGGAGGTCTGCGCGATGGCGTCCATGCTGGTGGCGTCGATGCCGCGCTCGCCGAAGAGCTTGAGCGCGGCGCGCAACACCTTGTCGTGAGCGTGTTTGCTGCGGGGGCGGGTCATGGCCTAGATCTCAATCTTTGAGAAGCGATAGGCGCCGAGGACGATGAAGGCGGCGGCAATTGCGGCCATCACCCCGAGGTCGAGGGTTGCGCCGAAATGCGCTTTACCGAGCAAAGCCGCCCTCATGCCGTCGACGCCATAGGAGAGCGGATCGATCATGGTTGCGATTGCAAGGGCTTTCGGCAGCCCGTCCAGGGGAAACAGCGCGCCGGAGAGAAAGAAGATAGGCATGACGAGGAAGTTCATGATGAGTTGAAATCCCTGCATGTCTTGCAAGCTGGAACCCACTGCCACGCCCAACCCTGCAAAGACGGTGGCAATGAGCAGCATGAATACCAGCGCGAGCGGAATGGCGGACAGATGGGTGGGACGAAAGCCGGCAACCACGCATACGACGGCGACCAGCAGGCCTTGGACGACTGCTACCGTCGCGCCGCCGAGGGTGCGGCCGATCATGATCTGCAAACGGGGAACGGGAGCAACGAGCGTTTCTTTCAGGAATCCGAACTGGCGGTCCCAAAGCAGGCCGAGGCCGGAGAAGATGGACGAGAACAAGACCGTCATCCCGATTACACCCGGCGCGACAAACTGCAGATAGCTGCCGTTGCCGGCGCGTTGAAACACTGGGCCCAAGCCGAAGCCAAGCACCACCAGATAGAGGATCGGTTGGCCCAGGCTGGCGGCGATCTGCACGCGCGAGCGCAGATATTTCTTTATTTCTCTCAGCCACAAGATATAAATTGCGCTCATCGCCTGCCTCCCTGCCACATCTTTGCAAACTGCCGCATTTGATCTGCCGAGCCGGCGCTTTCGTCGCGAATGGTTTCGCCGGTCAAGGCCAGAAATGCGGCTTCAAGGCTGTCCGTGTTGGTCTGCTGCTTGATTTCGGCCGGAGTTCCCACGGCCACCAGCTTTCCGTGGTCGATGACGCCAACGCGGTGGGCCACGCGGTCGGCCTCGTCCATGTAGTGGGTGGTTAAAAACACTGTCACTTGGTCCGCTTCGTTCACCGTTTTTACGTGGGTCCACAACTGGTTGCGGCTTTGCGGATCGAGGCCCAGCGTCGGTTCGTCGAGGAAGAGAATCTTCGGCGTGTGCAGAAATCCGCGCGCAATCTCAAGCCGGCGCTTCATGCCGCCGGAAAATTTCTTCACCTGGTCGTCGCGCCGGTCCCACAGCTCAAACTGCTTGAGCAGGGCCTCCATGCGTTGACGCCTCGGCTTGTGCGGCACATGGTAAAGAACGCCGTGGATCTCCATGTTCTCCCACGCGGTCAAGTCGCCATCGAGACTTGGGTCCTGAAAGACGATGCCGAAGCGCTGCCGTGCCTCGTTCTGGTTTGTCTGCGGATTGAGGCCGTCGAGTTCGATCGATCCGCTGGTGGGCTTGAGCAGGGTCGTGAGCATCTTGATGGTTGTGGTCTTGCCCGCGCCGTTTGGGCCGAGAAATGCAAAGATCTCGCCCTCGGCTACCTCGAACGAAACATTGTCCACCGCGGTAAATGAACCGAATGTCTTTACCAGATTATGTACACGGATCATTGCGGCCTCCCAGTGGTCAATACTGAACGGTTCAGTTTAGTTTGTCAACAGGGTCACTCCTTTGAATCTTCATCCAGCGGCCTTCAGCGGAATTTGCTTGATCCTCTAGTTATTTGTAGCTACAATTAGTCTGTGTTCGTCTGGGATGAGGCAAAGCGGAAGTCGAACCTGGAGAAGCACGGACTCGACTTCAAAGATGCCCGCCTGGTTTACGAGAACCCGAACAAATGCACCTACGAGGCGGGATACAGGGGCGAGCGCAGATTGATGGATTTGGCCACGGCGGTGGTTCGGGGAAAGCTGCTGACGCTGATTTACACCGAACGCGGTGACGATGTCCGCGTCATTTCATTCCGGCCCGCCTCAAGAGAGGAGCGCGAACAGTATGAACAAGACAAAGTCTGAAACCAACTGGAAGCGCGTTCAAGCCTACAAGGAAGGCGACCGCATTCCGTACGAACCGGGGGAGGGGCCCTACGATCCGAACGACGCCGAGGCTGCGAAGGTGTGGCTTGCCCAGGCGGATTTGATTCGCAAGGGGAAGGTTGTGCGTAGAGGCAAGCGTGGGCCGCAGAAGGCTCCGACGAAGAAGCTGGTTTCGCTGCGGCTTTCGCCCGAGGTGGTCGAGCATTTCAAAGCCAGCGGGCCGGGGTGGCAGACGCGGATCGATAGCACGCTGGTGAAGGCGATTAAGAAGAGGGCGTAAACGACGCTATTCTGGATGGTACCTTTGCCAAATTTCTTTAATTCGCTTTCCAGTCATTAGCTCAAAATTTAGCTTGTCGAAATTCGAACCGGACCAAATCGATGCACTTTCCTCCGCCAACCAGTTCATTGAAATTTCTTTCCAAATTTCCCTGTGGCACCCGGCATTTGCCGTGAGGATTTCAGTAGCGTAGTCGAGGTGATCCTCTAGTTTACCCCCGCCAATTTCCAAGATCATAAGCCTGTCGCGATCCGATGCCTTATCAAAAGAGCCGAATGCAAGTTTCTCAGCGGCGGCTCCGCCGGCGTATACCGTGCAGGCCTGTCGGACCGTTGCGCCTGCGACGTCGATGCATGCAATTGGGATTGACTGCTTTAGCTGGATCTCTTGGACGCTCAGTCCAAAGTTCATGGCAACTATTGCGTGGCCGGCTTCGTGGCAGATTGCGTGCTCTAGGACCATCGCGCTCTCTAATCGCTCCCTTGCATGAAGCAGACTTACGAAAGGTCTGCACGACTCGCCTCGGTCAATGTTGCTTTGGCTTAAGCGTGCAAATTTCCTCAGATAGGCTTTCCTCGAAATGAGGCTCTCCAACATCTCTAAGGCCGCTGCGGCTGTACCTGTGAATATAGTCACGGATAGTGAGGTAACTCAGCAGGGTGAATTCCCTTTCCTTTGATGGTCTGCTGTTCCAATATCTCGGATACAGCGAACACACTTGAAGAGCGCGACTGGCAAGTTTTGTTTTCCCTTGTTCAAATAGCAATTCTGCGACCCCGAGCCTCGCCCACGGATTCAAGCCACTTGACCACGCCTTAAGGTACGCGGAAGCTTGTGCTGTCCACGGCTCTGAATTAGGGTTCTCAATTGCTTCCATTCTCAAGGCGCAGTCTGATAAAGCACGTTCGATTATAGCCCAGTATTCTGGATGGTACGACAAAGATTCCGCGCCCTTTCTCACCGCCTCTGCCCTAGAGCCTTCGCGAAATCCGTCGAGCATTTCGTCCAGGTACTGTTCGTTTGTGGCGCTCGTGGAGGGCCGCCCGTTCACCCAGCCGGGCAGAGAGAATTCGTTTACAAGGAGCTGCGTCAGCTCATAGCCGTCTTGAACGTATTGCTTTGTATCTCCACCGAAAGCGGATCCCAAGATGCCTGCCATTTTCTCCTCCGCACTTCTTATTCGCAAAATATACAGCAAATGCCGGTGAATCTATTTGCCTGAATACCCACTAAGCGAAATACATCAGCACCTAGTATCCTAAGAAGTCGCCCCAAAGGTTATCACTATGAGTCAGACACTGAAAGCTGTTCGCGGGACGCGAGACCTATTGCCGCCGGAGACCGCGCTGTGGAACCGGATTGAAGCTACGGCGCGGGCGGTTTTTGCGCGGTACAACTTTGGAGAGATTCGGACGCCGGTTTTTGAAGACACGGCGCTTTTTGCCCGCAGCGTGGGCGAGGAGACCGATATTGTCTCCAAAGAGATGTACACGTGGGAGGATCGGGCGCGGGCGCAGTCAGAGAAGACGCAGACGCTGACGCTGCGACCTGAGAACACGGCTGGCGTGGTGCGGGCTTACATTGAGCACCAGCTGGGCGAGACGGGGCAGTTGCAGAAGCTCTATTACATTGGGCCGCAGTTCCGGCGCGAGCGGCCGCAGAAGGGCCGCTACCGGCAGTTTTCGCAGATTGGGGCAGAGGTGATTGGGCCGCCATCTTCTGGCAGCGAGAGCCCGCTGCGCGATGCCGAAGTGCTGGAGATGCTGGCTACGCTGCTGGACGAGCTGGGCATCAGCGGGTGGACGCTGGAGCTGAATTCGGTAGGGTCGGCGGCGGACCGGGCGCGGTATAACGATGCGCTGCGGGCTGCGCTTGAACCTGTGGTTGGACAGATGTGTGTGGATTGCCAGCGGCGGGCGGTGACGAATCCGCTGCGTGTGCTGGACTGCAAGGTTGCTGCCGATCAGCCGATTATCGACACGCTACCGGTGATCTCTGACTCGCTGGACGAGGCATCGAAGGAGCACTTTGCGGCGGTGACGGCGGCGCTGGATGCGGCGGGGGTGCCGTACACGCGCAATCATCGCCTGGTGCGGGGACTGGACTACTACACGAGAACGACCTTTGAGTTTACGCATGGGGGCCTGGGCGCGCAGAATGCGCTGTTGGGCGGTGGACGCTACGACGGGCTGAGCGAAGCCATTGGCGGGCCCAAGGCTCCGGGCATTGGCTTTGCGATGGGCGAGGACCGGCTGGTGCTTACCTTGCAGACTCTGGAAGCGGCCCCGGCGCTCAAGGCTGACGCCTTTATTGCTCCGCTGGGCGAAGGGCTGAACCCGGCTGCGCTGGTGCTTGCGCGCGAACTGCGGCATCAGGGACTGTGGATTGAGCTGGGCGAGGGCGGTTTCCGGCTGAAGAAATCGTTTGAAGCGGCAGATAAGACGGCCCGTAACATCCTGATTCTGGGCGAAGACGAGCTTCAATCCGGTATCCTAACTGTGAAGACCTTCTCCACCGGCTTACAGACCAAGGTCCCTCGCGCGGAGCTGGCTGTCTTCCTCTCAAATCCAGCAGGCGAATAAAGGATACAGGTAGTGCTCGATTTTCTAGGCAGTCTCGAACGGACGCATCTTTGCGGCGATTTGCGTGCCGCCCACGCAGGCGAACAGGTCGTTTTGATGGGCTGGGTGAACCGGCGCCGCGACCACGGCAACCTTATCTTTCTGGATCTGCGCGACCGCAGCGGCATTGCGCAGATAGTGCTGGATAAAGAGCTGACGCCCGCAGGCCACCTGAAGGGCGAACAGGTGAGGCCGGAGTACGTTGTGGCCGCCGTGGGCAAGGTGCGCCTGCGCGATAAGGATGCGATCAACCCGAAGATGCCTACGGGCGAGATTGAAATTGAGGCCACCGAACTGCGGGTGCTGAACGACACGCGGCTTGCGCCGTTTTCTCCTGCGGAAGAAGCGATCCAGAACGAGGAAGTGCGGCTGAAATACCGCTTCGTGGACCTGCGGCGCGAGGAGATGCAGCGCAACTTCCGGCTGCGGCATGACATTACGCTCGCGATTCGCGAGAGCATGAGCCAACAGGGTTTTCTGGAAATTGAAACGCCGATTCTGACGAAGAGCACACCGGAGGGCGCGCGCGATTTTCTGGTTCCCAGTCGTGTGCATCCGGGCGAATTTTATGCGCTGCCGCAGTCGCCGCAGATCTTCAAGCAGATTCTGATGATCAGCGGGTTCGACAGGTATTTCCAAATCGCGCGGTGCTTCCGCGACGAGGATTTGCGCGCCGATCGGCAGCTTGAGTTTACGCAGGTGGATCTGGAGATGAGTTTCCCGCGCCAGGAGACGGTGTTTGGCGTGGTGGAGAAGTTTCTGGCGGCGGGTTTTGCGGCGGCGGGCGTTACATTGCCGACACCTTTTCCGCGCATCACGTATGACGACGCGATGCGGCGCTTCGGCAGCGACAAGCCTGACCTGCGGTTGCCCGGATTGACGGACGTGCGGCCGGCGTTTACGGATGCCGATCTTGCGACCCTACAAATTGATCCAGCGCTGCCCGTGGTGGCGCTTCGCATTCCCAACGTGGGCGAGCTGAGCCGTAAGGAGCGCGAGGATAATCATCCGCAGTTCGACCAGAAGAAGGGCGCGAAATTCATCGACGACTTCAAGCGGCTGGCGAAGGGCTTTCCCGAGGCTGCGGTCAAGGTGCGCGAACTGGCAGGTGCATCTGACGCTGACTTTGTGATTATCGTGGCCGGCGACCCGGCACATCACGTAAAGGCCAGCGACACGAAGTTTGAGGGCAGGCTCAGCGAGCGGGAGATCAATGTATACGCGGCGGCGGGGAACTTCCGCACCGAGCTGGCGAAGAAATACGCTGATCGCCACGGCGCCTTCAAAGTGACCGAACAAGTGGTTGTGGATGCGCACACACATAATGCGGCCGATCCAGTTGAAGGCGCGCAGGCGTTTCATCCCATTTGGATCGTCGACTTCCCAATGTTCGAGTACGATCTGGCTTCTGCGAAGTGGATGCCGGCGCACCACCCCTTCACGGCGCCCCATGAGCACGACATGGCCAACCTGGTGAGCGATCCGGCCAGCGTGCGGGCCAACTGCTACGACCTGGCGATGAACGGACTTGAGCTCGGCTCAGGATCGATTCGGATTCACCGCAAGGATGTGCAGCAGCAGATTTTTCAGTCGCTGGGAATTTCGGACGAGGAGGCACACGCTCGGTTCGGCTTCTTCCTGGATGCGCTGGAGTACGGCACTCCGCCGCATGGAGGCATTGCGCTTGGGCTTGACCGCATTGTGATGCTGTTGGCCGGGGCAACGAGCCTGCGTGAAGTGATTGCTTTCCCGAAGTCTGCGAAAGCCATTGACCTGATGGCAGACGCGCCAACGACGGTGAGCGAGCAGCAGTTGAAGGAACTTCACATCCGAGTGGTGCAGAAGAGCTGAAACCGTTCCCGTATGGGCTCAAGAGGACTGGGGTAGCGTAAGCGTCGAGCTTATTCGGTATCCGACTCTGATGCGCCTTCTTCTTCGCCTTCGACGGAAATGCGCAGGGAGCGGAGGAAGTGCAGGTCGTTGGGGGTAAACTCGCCCGCGAGTGCGTTTTCATCCGCTTCGGCCCCGGCGGGCTGGGCTTCCTTGCCGTCAACTTCGTTCAGGCCGATGGTGGCTTCGAGCATCAGTAGGACGTCGAAGCCGTACTTACGGATGTCCTGCACAACCCCGGCGATCTGCTCGCTCTCGATGACCGACTCGTGGATGGCCTCGCCCAGTTGCTGAATGAGTTCGCGCAGACGGGATTTCACTGGTACCTCCAGGAGCGGCGGCCGGCGCGGGCATCGAGCGCGGGTTGCGGCGTGAGATTTATCTACCTTACTGCCATATCCGTTCAGGAGCAAACGGAAAGCGGTGGAAGATTGCGAGAAGCATCGCACCCCGCGTCGCTGCTACCATCATAAACGGAATGAGACCACAGACCATTGGACGGGTTCTTGGAACGGGGTTGCGCATTGGCGGCCGCATGGTGGGCGAGCGGCTTGCAGGCAGCAATCAAACCGCGACCGGGTCCGGGCCACAACCGGTTGTGAACACGGCAGATAGGAGCCGGACCGTGGGACAGGCGGCGGGACAGGCCACCGCTCGGAAAGGCGGCAATGTCGCGCGCGGGGTTGGGGGATTTCTGCGTCCTTTCCGCCGCGTGGGCGGCATCGTGTGGCTCGAAGTGACGGGAGTCTTCTTTCTGCTCTTTGTGCCAGTCTTCGTCTGGCGGGGCATGTGGCATGTTCGCTCCAGTTACGCTCATGGGCCGCATCACTGGGAGTTTCTGGGCTATGCCGCTCTCGCAGCTCTATTTCTTTACTTAGGCGTCAGCTCATTCTGGCGGGCTCGACGGAAATAAGGCCGCGAGGTCCCCATTATCGGCAAAGCGAAGGCGTTCCATGCGCCTTCATGCGCCAGGCGGAGGCCAGCAGTCCTCAAAGGCACCACCATACAAGTTATTTGCTGTGTCGCCAAAGCCGCGGCGCGATGGCGTAGTTCAACTGCACAAGCACGATGGCGGCAATGCTGACCCAGGTGTTGATGATACACAGCGCAGCACCGCCCGCGTAGAGCGACTGGGCAATGAAAACCCGCTTGCAGATGCTGGCGCGCACCTCTTGCGGCGTGTCGGCCTTGATGAGGCCAGCGCGCGTTGCGTACTTCCAGCTCCAATAGAGCATGGCGCCGGGCAGGAAGATGTTGAGCCAGTAGATGCCCAGCGCCGCGCGGTATGTGATGAACTCCGCCAGCAGCCGCGTGGAAAGCGGCATGAGGGTAATGGCGAACAAGAACCCCAGGTGAATCCACATCAGGTCGCGTGTGCCCTCGCCGATGTGGTTCAGTTGCGTCTGCTGGCCGGCCCAGAAAATTCCGAGAGTGAGAAAGCTCATCAGGTAGGCGATCCACTGCGGACCCAGGGCGCCGAGGGCATACATGAGTTCCTGCTCGCTATGCACGCTCACGGCCGAGGGAATGTGCAGGTCGAGCACCAGCAGCGTCATGGCGACGGCAAAGATGCCGTCGCTCAATGCGGCCAGACGCTCCAGATTGCGGCCCTGAATGCGGTTGTACAAGGTGTGCATGTTTGGCTCGCTCCTTTATACCCGGGGCTTGTCTGGTTTGCGGGTCAGATGCCAGACGGCCAGCCCCAGCGCCAGAGTGCCCAGTGCGTAGGCCAGCAGCGCGGTGTTACCGGTGTGAATCTTCCATCCCCGCCAAAAGGCCACGCCGGCGGCCAGCAGCATCAGGGAGCCTCGAAAATGATTCATGCGCCTGTCCTCATCGATCTGGTCCGGTCTGAGCATGCCGCGATTCTCTGCCGGACGGTCCCTTTCATCGTATCGCGCGTGCGGCCGGGTTTGACCCGGCTGCCGCCGCATCCCTATCGTGAGAAGAGTAGAGCAGAACTGCTGAAAGGAACACTCTCAATGGCTACCCCCTCCTCGCCCGTCGCCGAAACGCCTTCCACGCCGCTCATGAAGACCGCACTGAACGCCACACACCGAGCCCTGAAGGCGAAGATGGTCGACTTTGGAGGTTGGGACATGCCGGTCGAGTATCCGGGGCCGGGCGGCGGATTGATTGCCGAACACATGGCGGTACGCACCGGGGTGGGCTTGTTCGACGTGAGCCACATGGGCGAGATCCAGTTTCGCGGGCCGGGAGCGCTGGCCGCGATCCAGTACATCACCATGAACGACGCTTCGCGGCTGAAGGACGGGCAGGCGCACTACTCTGCGCTGCTGACGCCGCAGGGGACGTTCGTGGACGACATTCTGGTGCATCGGTTGGGCGAAAACGACTACCTGCTGGTGGTGAACGCGGGGACCAAGGACAAGGATTACGCGTGGATTCGGAAACAGGTGGGTGCGCGGCCCGGCATCCACATCAGCGACTATTCAGCCTACTACTCGCAACTGGCGCTGCAAGGGCCGCTGGCGCTCAAGACACTGCAAAAGCTGACCAAGGTGGATCTGGCGGCGATCAAGAATTATTGGTTTGCGTGGGGCACGGTCGCGGGGATTCCGAACGTGCTGATTGCGCGCACAGGCTACTCGGGTGAGGACGGGTTCGAAGTCTACATCCCCGCCGATGAGCCGACGACGGTGAAGATGTGGGACGCGCTGATGGAAGCGGGTGCGGAGTTTGGGATTCGGCCGTGCGGGTTGGGGGCGCGCAACACGCTGCGGCTTGAAGCCGGGATGAGCCTCTATGGGCACGAGATTTCTGAGGAGATTAATGTGTTCGAAGCAGGGCTGGACCGCTGGCTCAAGCTGGACAAGGGCGAGTTTATCGGGCGGGAGGCTTTGCTGGCCGTGCAGGCTGCGGGCGGGGCGAAGCGGAAGCTGGTGGGGCTGGAGATGGTCGAGCGCGGGATTGGGCGCGACGGGTACCAGGTGCTTTCGCTTGATGGTGAGCCGCTCGGCACAGTCACCTCCGGCTCGCCGGCGCCGTTTCTCAAGACCAACATCGCGATGGCGCTGGTGCCTGCGGCTGTGGCTGCGAGCGGCGTGGATGTGCTGGTGCAGTGCCGAGCCAATCCAGTGCGGGCAAAGCAGGTACCCTTACCGTTCTACAAGCGGTCCAGAAAATAGCGCGGTTGAGATATTCTTTTGCGGCCCAGCTTGCTGCCGCGATCAGGGGCTCGATGGCCGCACGTAGGGCGGCCGATGCGTGCTCCGCCGGAACGGTACCGTGAGTGTTGGCTCGGGGGTGGGGGCCTCTGGCGCGGCGTCGATGGTTTTGAGGTCCACATCGGCCGTGCCGATCCGTCCTCCGGTTTCGGTTTCCATCACCACGCGCACGCTTTTGGTCTTGCGGGGAATTCGAACGGTGACCGGCATGCTCGCCACCGCTTCCTCCTGCGGGGCAGCGTCCCGGACCGGATCCTGAACGACCGGCGTTATAGCCACCCTTTCAATCTTCGAAGCGAGAATGTCTTTGTCCCCATTCAGACTTACCGCCGCCAGAATCAGGTTTGCTGTGTGCTTTCCGTCGTCTGTCTGCATCCAGTGAAGGTTCTTCGCCTTCAACTGCACCGTCAGCTCCGCAGTGTCAGTATCCGGATGCCGCACGACGCCGGAAACCTGTACACCTAATGCGGTGAAAGGAATGACCGCCTGGGCGGCTTCGGCAAGGTTGTCCATGGCCTGCTGCCGGGGATATTCTCGTTCATTCCTGTCCGGCGCAAAATAACCCGCCTTGGTGACGACGCGCAGATTTCGATCGCGAAGCGTCACGCGAATACGCCGGAACCTGCCGTTCGCCACATGGTCCTGATCCTGGGGCTGGTACGTCAACGTATAGTACTCCGAGCCCAGTAGTTGGGAACGTGCGATGAGCCTGTCAATGTCATTGCGATCGTAGTAGAGTTTGCCTCCGGTCTCGTTTGCGAATACGCCGAAGTTGATGTCGCCGGAAAAAGGATCGTCGTCTCCGATGTCGGCGTCCGCATCCATCCCGCTGATCGACATTTCTCTGCCCGTTACCTTCAGTCCCGGATAAATCACAAACAAGCTGATCCTCGAATCGACCAGCATGTTGGCAGTGCTATGCACGTATTGCTTCAAACCTTCTACGTCCTGCTCACTGAAATCGGGTCCGTAGAGGTTGATGCCAGGGCCCCCGTGGCCCACCCATATGACATTCTTCCTGCCCGGTACACCCTTGTTCTGCAGGGCAATCTGCTGCAACGCATCGATCGACTGCTGAAACCGGTCCCAGAAGAAATAGCTGTCCATCTTTTTGATCGGTAGCGCGGCGGGCAAGCGATTGAGTGCATCGAGCAGTTCCGCCCTGTTTCGCGTGTAGCTCTGGAGCATTTCGAGCGACTGGTTGCCGACCACCATCAACTCCGCGGGCGCGGGCAGTTTCGCGGGCTGTCTTTCGAGGAACTCTTTGACCGAATAGCGGATAAAGGCAAAATCCGCAAAGTCCGAATTCAAGAGGTCGAGCACGAGAATTGTGACGGGCGCCTTTCCTGCCCGGTTGTCGTCTCCGGCAGCCGCGTCCATGACGTGCGTCTGGGGCGCTTCAAATGAAAAGATGCGCTGCGGTTTCTTATCCTCGGTGATGGTGAAGTCGTTCCTGGCGAGCCCGCTGACGACTGGATGCCCGCTCTTGTCGAGCACGGTTACGTCGAGAAAAACCAATGTTGACGTGACCCGAAGCGTGGGCACACCCGGAGGCGGTTGTTGAGCCTGGGCCTTGAATTCCTGAGCGGGGATGAAAAGTAAAAGACTTGCCGCACACAGTGGCGCATGCAAAAGCCTCATAACCGACCTCGTCCCAAATCTACTCCCTCGGCGCAGACTCGGCAAATCGCCAAAGGCGCTCCTCTACGGCTCATTATCATCCGTGCCTTTGGGACTGAATCATCCGAGGTCCTGGGGCTGAAGCCCATGAACGGTGGCTCAGTTTCCAAAATCCGAGGGCTGGGCACTACGCTGCTACGCTCGAAACTCGTACGAACTATTGATTCCGATTGTTTGGCTACCAACGTGCAGGTAGAATTGCAGCCTAACCGCGATGGTGCCAGCGAAATTCCAGGAGGGAATCGATGCATATTTTGAAGTACCTGCTTGGGGTTGTTTTCTTTTGCGGCGTATTCCTACTGGGAAAACTGATTGTCGATCACGACCGCAGGTGGGCCAATACGCTGTTGCACAAGCCCGCGCCTTCAGAAGGCTTGCGTAAATTCTTCCTTTATTGCGGAAGAATTTTCCAGGTCGTGGCGGTGGTGTAGGGGTTCCTCGATGCAGTGGCAGTTCTGGTTCTGATCCCCGACTGGCTCTCGGATCTCGTGCTGGGACCTTAATCTTCTGAAGGGTGGAGTGCCCCTTCTTTTTTCTTCAGTTTTTTGGAGAATGAGAGGGCTGTGGCCGGCCCCCGTCAAACCTGCATCACTTCCGCTTCCTTTTTGGCTGAAAGCTCTTCCATGCGGCGGATTTCTTCGTCGGTCATCTTCTGGATTTCTTCAAGCGAGCGCTTTTCTTCGTCTTCGCTGATCTGCTTATCCTTGGCGAGCTTCTTGAGTGCGTCGTTGCCATCGCGGCGGACGTTGCGGACCGCTGTGCGGTGCTCTTCGAGGACCTTGTTGATGTGCTTGCAGACGTCGCGGCGGCGCTCCTCGGTCATGGGGGGGACGGGGATGCGGACGACCTTGCCGTCGGACTGCGGATTGAAGCCGAGATCGCTGGCCTGGATGGCCTTTTCGATGTCCTTCAGGATGGTTGGGTCCCAGGGAGAGATCAGGATTAATTGCGCCTCGGGGGCCGACACCTGCGCCAGTTGGTGGATGGGCGTGTGGGTGCCGTAGTAGTCCACCTTGATTTGATCGAGCATGTGCACGCTGGCGCGGCCGGTGCGCGCGGAGGCGAGGCTGGCCTGGAAGGTGGATACGGACTGGTCCATTCTGCGCCTCAGGTCGGCGTTGAGTTCTTTGAGCGCCGGAATTCCGGCCATAATCGAGACTGCCATCGATTTGTTCCTCCCTGGGTCGATCTGCCAACGGCTATTCTACAACCCGCGAGCCTTTGCGGCGGGCGATTGCGATTAGCCTGTGTTGCACCATAACTAGAGCGCCGCCATTCCCATAGACGCTGCCTGCTCATGGGCGTGATAGCTGGACCGCACCAGCGGGCCTGACTCGACGTGGCGGAAGCCCATTTTGAGCGCTTCGGTTTTGAGTTCGGCGAATTCGCGCGGGGTGTAGAGCCGCGCCATGGGCAGGTGATTGCGCGAGGGGCGCAGGTACTGGCCGATGGTGAGGATGTCGCAGCCCACGGCGGCAAGATCGCGGAAGACTTCAAGCAGCTCCGAGGTCTCCTCGCCGATGCCCACCATGACGCCGGATTTGGTAATCCCATCGGACCGTAATTCTTTTGAGTAGCGCAACAGCTCAAGCGTCCGCTCGTAGCGGGCGCCGGAGCGGACGACACGATAAAGCCGCGGCACTGTCTCGGTGTTGTGGTTGAGGACTTCAGGCTGTGCGTCGACGACGATGCGGATGGCTTCCGGATTGCCCTGGAAGTCGGGAATAAGCACTTCGACACGGCAGGCGGGGGCCTGGCGGCGAATCTCGGCGATGACCATGGCGAAGACGCGCGCGCCGCCCACCAGGTCGTCATCGCGATTGACGCTGGTGATGACGGCGTGTTGCAGACCCAGTGTGGCGACGGCTTCGGCCACGCGGCGCGGCTCGTCGGGGTCAATAGGCTCGGGGCGGCCTTTGGGCACGGCACAAAAGCCGCAGCGGCGCGTGCACAGGTTGCCCAGCATCATGAAGGTTGCGGTTTTGTGGTGCCAGCACTCGCCGATGTTGGGGCACTGCGCGCTTTCGCACACCGTGTTGAGCCCCAGCGAGCGGGCCAGGCGCTTGAGGTCGTGGTAGTTTTCGCCGACCGGGGCGCGGGCCTTCAGCCACTCGGGCTTGGGCGCCGGAATTCTACGCGCGGGCTCAATCTGGATCAGCTCCATCACGTCTTCCATTGTAGCGGCATCTGAATCGGGGCTGGCATCGTCTAATCGATAAGCGGTTGGTCCACCGCCCGATGGCCCGGAGGAAAAGGGATGCAGATACGGTGGTGGCTGGCGCTGGGGGCGCTGGGCGCAGTGGCCTTGCTGACAAGAGCGGCGGGGGCGCAGGTTCGCGATTCAAATCACACCGCCCGTCTCAAAGCGCATCCAGTCGTTGCTCTCACCTTTGACGATCTGCCCGCCGGAGGTGGTCTGGTGCCGGGCGAGACCCGCGCCCAGATTGCGGCTACGCTGGCCTCTGCACTGAGAGCCCATCACCTCAAAGGTATCTACGGCTTCGTGAACGCCGAGGCGCTCCCGGACGATCCCGATGTGCAACAGGCCCTGCGCATCTGGGTCGGCGCTGAGATGAACATCGGCAACCACACATGGTCGCACCCTTCGCTGAACGACGTAACCGCCGAAGCTTATGAGCACGACATTGCGCTGGACGAACCGGCGTTGCAGGCCTATTCTAAGGGGCGCGACTGGCGCTGGTTCCGCTATCCCTATTTGGAGGAGGGCGACACGCTGGCCAAGCGCGACGCCGTGCGTTCCTGGCTTGGCGAACACCACTACCGCATCGCACAGGTGACTCTGACTTTTAATGACGACGCCTGGGGCGACCCCTACCAGCGCTGCCTGGTGAAGCACGACGAGGCGGCCATTGCCTGGCTCAAGCAAAGCTATCTGGTCAACGCAGCGGAGTTTATCCGGGTGGGTCGCCAGGAGGAGCAAATCGCCTTCGGCCACGAGATTCCCAACGTGCTGCTGTTGCATGAGACCGACTTTACCGCGCTCATGCTGCCGGACCTGCTTAACCTATTGCACAAGCAGGGTTTTCGGTTTAAAACGCTCGCCAAAGTCGAACGCAATCGGGCCTACTCGCAGGACGCTGGCGCCGCTTTAAAAGATGGCGGGACGCTCCCAAACCAATATCTGAATTCGCGCCATTTGCTGTACCCCCCCTTCACGCCGGAGCCCTACGACAAGCTGAATCACTTGTGCCAATGAGGCAGCGGTCGCGTTGATCGCGTAGTCGGGTAGTGATGTGCAGATCGCTCGTGCAGCGGCTTCTACTTCAGCTTGCTTCGCACTTCGACTCTGACCAGGTAGAGGAAGAACACCCAGTTCAGCAAGCCCTGCACCAGCGCAGGCATCAGATGTGCGCTTGAAAAGATCCACATGTTGTAGACGGCGAGCAGAAGAACCGCAGCCAGGGCAAGAGCCCACGCCCAGCGGAAAAGTAGCATCAGACCACCGCTGGCGGCGAAGATGAGCACAGAAAAGACAAGATAAAGTGGTGGGTAGGCACCCTTGACCACGCCAATAGCGATGACGCCAGCAAGGGCCGCAAGATACAGGCCGATGGCCGCCAGTCCCGGCAGCTTCAGCAGCTGGCGCCGCGGGCGGACGGGCGCGGGGCTGGGCATCTCGCTGCTTCCGGTTGCTGTGCCGGCGTCTTTGGTCATGATCCTGTCCGCTCCTGATCGGTCTTTCCCGAATAAGTCTGTCACAGAGTATGCAGATAGGCCAGCAAATCATCGAGTTGGGTGTCGGTAAGTTGGGTACCTGGCATCATGCCGCGCCCGTGCAGAATCACAGCCGTCAAACGCTCATCGGAGGGCGGCGCGCCGGACGGCATGGCTTTTTCTTTCGTGATTGCCTGCAGTCCAGGGCCGTTGAGCGGGTGGGTGGTGGTGGGGTAGTGACAGCGGGCGCACTTGGCCTGGTAGACCGCCGCACCGCGTGCCTCCTGGGGCGTCCACTCGGACGCAGGCTTGGATGGCGGCAGCGAACGGCAACCGGCGAGAGAACCAATGACAAGGCCCGCCGCACAAAGGATAAGGGCAGTAAAGGATTGTGCTCGCATTTGCCTACGATGATACTAGAGCCTGTTATGAACTTTCCCGCGGGCGGCGTTGCGAGGGGAAATTGGGCCAAAGCCGGGGTCCCCTCGGACAGGTCTTCGTCCGAGGGGTGGTAGACGAGGCGAAGGACGAAGACTTTGGCTATTCCAAGGCGAGGACGACAACGAAGTAGGGCCCAATTTACGCCACAACCCGAAGGGCTGGGGCCTACTCTGCCGCGGCGATTGCCTCTGCAATCCTGTCGACGGCCTGAGCCTCTGCGCTGCTGCCGGGGCGTCGTCCATTGACGAGTATCGAAAAGGCCAGGGTCTTGCCGCTGGCGGCCGTCAGGTAGCCCGAGAGCGCGTTCACCTCGTTCAGGGTTCCCGTCTTGGCCCACAGACGCCCCTTGAGCGGCGAATCCTTGAAGTGCCCGGCCAGAGTGCCGTCGACGCCGGCCACCGGCAGCGTGTTGCGCCATTCCTCGCCCCAGGGCTGCTGCGATGCGTAGGCGAGCAATTTTGTGAAGGCGCGCGGCGCGATGCGGTCGTCGGGGCTGAGGCCAGAGCCGTCGTACAGGAAGAAGTCGTTATTGTCCACGCCGGCATTCACCATGAACTGCCGCACCACGCGCGTTCCCTGCTCAAAGCTGCCGTCGGATCCGAAGACCTTGCCCAGCAGCCGCAGCAGCAGCTCGGCGTGCAGATTCTGACTGATCTTGTTGGTGACTGTAATGTCCTCGGAGACCGGCACGGAGTAGCGCATGGCGAGCACTTTGTAATCGCCCGCAGGCGCAATCACCCTGGCCAGGCTGGAGCGTGTCAACTGGAGCGGCTGAGCGCGGGCAGCGACGAAGTCACCGGTTCCTATATTGATTTTGTGCCGCGAAACCGCCGTTCCTGACACGACGATCCCGCGCTGGCGCAACGCCTCCTTGAAGGCCGCGGCCGCGTACACAGCCGGGTCTTCAATCGCCATGTTGACGTGGAGCCCGTCGGCACCTACCGTGCCCCAGGCGCGCACCATCATGGAGCCGGGTCGGCGCTCGATGCCGGGATGCGGGGTTTCGCCGGTAGCAGCGGGTGTCATGGTGTTATCCACCGCGTAGTAATCGAAATTGGGCGACCACTCGGCGAGGGTCGCACCGGGCACCGATGCATCGGCCCTTAGGGTCAGCTTTGCCGCGTTGTCGTTGAAGGTGAGCGCGGAGACGGGCGCGCCGTAATCCCATTGCAGATCGTCCCAGCTCCATGCCATGCCGTAGGGCTCGTCGAGAAAGAAGCTGTCATCGCCAATAATGTCGCCGCTCACGGAGCGGACGCCGGCCTGCTCTACTTGTTGGGCGAGCAGGTCCAGGGCGGTGGAGGCGGTGGTCGGCGGCGCGGGAGGATTGTCCGTTACGTTTGTGGCGGCGGGCGAGGCATTGGGCGTTCCGGGCGCACGATAGGGGTACTGGCGCCCGCTAATCGTTGGGTCGCCTACGCCGAGGATAACCATGTCACCGTGCAGCGTGCCCGCCGCGTCCAGTTCACCGGTGCCCGCCACAATTGTGGTCCAGGAGAGAGTATCCACCGGCAACAGCGCGAAGGCCGCGGCTGTAGTTGTGAGCTTGACGTCGGAGCCGGGAACGAACAGCAGCGCCTGATTCAGGCCGTACAGAGATTGACCGTCAAGCGTAGTGACGCTGATGCCGAACTGGGCGTTGGCAAGCGCGGGATCGGCCAGAATTGCCGTAATGCGGTCGCTGAGCGGGCCCTTGGCAGCGGCGGATCGCAATTCTGCCCGTTGCGTTGCAGGAAGTTGTGGGGTCTGCGCCGGCAGCCAGGCAGACGCAGCCAGAAACCCTGCCAGAGCAACAGAAAGAATTCGCTGCAGAATCCTCATGCCCGGAGTGTAGCAGGCGGCAATCGGAATGCGGCGGATTTGCGCGACGGGAGCGACGACGCACCACCACAACGTACCATTGAAGCGTGAGTTTCACGGGCGGGCAAGAAGCAGGTATGCACGAATGAGCGCACTGAAGAGAGACGTGGCGGCCTGGCAGCTGCGCACCCGTGCGCTTTCGCTGGGCGCGCGCACACTGGTGATGGGCATCGTGAACATCACGCCGGACTCGTTCAGTGACGGCGGCCTTTTTCTTGATCCTGAAGCAGCAATCGCGCACGCAATCCAGTTACTGGACGAGGGCGCGGATTTGCTCGACCTGGGCGCAGAGAGCACACGGCCCGGATCGCGCGCAGGCGGCACTGCCGGTTCCGCGCAAGCGCCAACTGTAAGCAGCGAGGAAGAGCAGGCTCGCTTGTTGCCGGTGATTGAGGGCATTCTGCGCCTCCGGCCTGATTCGATTGTTTCTGTCGACACTTACAAAGCCGCTACCGCGCGCGCGGCGCTGAAAGCGGGCGCCGAGATTATCAACGACGTGAGCGGCCTTGCGTGGGATGCGGATATGGGTGCTGTTTGCGCAGCGTCTGGCGCGGGTGTGGTGCTGATGCACACGCGCGGGAGACCTGAGGAGTGGCGCACGCAGCCGCAACTTGCGCCGGAGGCCGTGTTGACCGCAGTGCGCGAAGGGTTGACCACCAGCCTTGCCGCCGCGCAAAGCGTTGGAATCTCGCAGGAAGCAATCGTTCTCGATCCAGGGTATGGATTCGGCAAGCGTTTCGATGAAAACTATGCGTTGCTGGCGCGGCAGGCAGAACTACTCGCTCTGGGCCGTCCGCTCCTGGTCGGAGTTAGCCGGAAGTCTTTCCTTGGACATACCCTCGCGGGCATCGGCGGCGGCGCTGTTTCCGTCGAAGGGCGGGAGGCGGCAGGCGTGGCCGCGATGACGGCTGCAATTCTTAATGGAGCCTCCATTGTCCGGGTTCATGCGGTGCGCCCTGCCGTGGAAGCTGCGCGCGTCTCTGACTCGATTGTCGCCGCTGCTGGGACAAAATAGAAATTCGATTCACCGAGCGATTAGAATTGCAACAAGGACAATGCCGATCAAAAGCGATGCGGCCGTCTCAGTCAAACATGAAAACACAGTTTTCTTTCGGCAAGAGCGGCATTGACGTTTCGGTCCCGGATGGCTATCGGTGCCAGCTGGTGCGCAGCCACACTGCGGCAGCGCTCGAAGATGTGGAAGCCAGGCTGGCTGCCGCGCTTGATCGCCCCATCGGCTGTGAGCCTCTCTCCAAACTGGCCGCGGGTAAGCGGACTGCTGCGATTTCGGTGTGCGACATTACGCGTCCGGCGCCGAATTCCATCACGCTGCCGCCGCTGCTCGAGCGCCTGCACACAGCGGGAATTCCCGTTGCAGGCATCACGATTCTGATTGCCACCGGACTGCACCGGGGAGCGACGCCGGCAGAGATCGAATCCATTGTTGGATCGGAGATCGCAAGAAAATATCGCGTCGTCAGCCACGATGCGCGTGATCGGACCGCTCATCGGGCGCTCGGGTCCACAGAGCGCGGAACGCCGGTCTTTATCGATGAGCGCTTCATGGCCGCCGATCTGCACATCACGCTTGGCTTTATCGAGCAGCATCTGATGCTGGGATTTTCTGGCGGGCGCAAACTCATCGCTCCGGGGCTGGCCGCGCAGGAGACGATCAAGGTGATTCACTCACCGCGCTTTATGCGCGAGCCGCTGGCCACGGAGGGCTCCATCGCGGGCAATCCACTGCACGATGAGCTGCTTGAGATTGCGCGCGTGGCGCGCCACGACTTTATTCTCGACGTCACGCTCACGCAGGATCGGCGGATCTCGGGAGTGTTTGCCGGCGACGCGGTGAAGGCGCATGCGGCCGGGGTTGATTTTGTCGAGACAACCTGCCTTGAAAATCTTGGCGAGCCTGCGGACGTGGTGATTACGAGCGGGGCTGGCTATCCGCTGGATTTGACGTTCTACCAGATCGTCAAAGGCATCACCGCGGCACAGCATATTGCAAAACCAGGTGGAAGAATTCTGATTATCGGCGAGTGCGCCGAAGGAATGGGCTCTGACGAGTTTGCGCATCGCATGCGCACGCTTACGGGATTTCAGGATTTTCTGGATGAGATTCGCGAGACACCCGTCGAAGTGGATCAGTGGCAGTTGGAGAAGCTGGCACTGACGGGCTTAAAGCACGAGCTTTACTTCTACGCGCCGGGAGTTTCAACGACCGAACTTGGTTGCCTGGGTGCACGCACATTCAGCGACGTGAACGAAGCAGTTGCAGCGGTGTTGCACGGCCTTCCAGCCAGCGCGCGCGTCGTCATGGTGCCCGACGGCCCGTATACCTATGCGAGGGCGACACCTGCCTACGCGTAAAGACAGACGCCCCAGGTCCAAGAGGCTGGACCTGAGGCACTCATAGTCAATTTGCTCGGCGCGGAAATGCGTTAAATGCTGATGCCTACCTTGTAACGCGGCCAGAGCGGGCGCATGGAGCCGTGATCGACGGTTGGCTCTCCGTCGCACTCGACTTCAATTACCGTTGCCGGCTGATCGGGGGCAACCAGCGGCAATCCCGTGAGCCGCAGCGTGAATTCATCTTGCGTGAACTCGATCTTCTGCCCGGTCTTGAGCAGCCGCGCAGACAGCACCTTGGGCTTCAGTCCGCCGATTGCCACGACAACTTCCGGCTGGTAGAAACTGAGCCATTCCGCGGCTGGCGTGTGTCCCGGCCAGAAATGCTGATGGATGTAAAGCGTGTTGCCGCGGCGGGTGTAATTGGCGTTCACGTTGCCGCCGGCCTGGACGCGGTCCGTGCCGTAAAACGCCTTGCCGTTGGTGTCGAGCCACGCGCCTACGGTCTCCAGGCAGGCCACGGTTTCTGGTGGAATCGACCCATCCGGCTCCGGCCCGATGTTGAGCAGGTAGTTGCCACCGCCTTTTGCGACCGTGGCCAGATTGTCGACGATGACCTTCGGCGTCTTCCACGCATCGTCGCCGCGGTTGAAGCCCCAACTGTCGTTGAGGGTCATGCAGGTTTCCCAGGCGCGCCCCACTTCCGATGCGGTAATGTGCTGCTCGGGCGTTGAGAAATCGCCGGGCAAGCCGTTGCGGTTGTTCACGATGATTTCCGGTTGCAGCTCGAAGACCATTTCGTTCATCCGCTCGGACTCCCAACCCTCCGGAGTCAGGGGCCACGAAACGTCGTACCAGAGGACGTCGATTTTGCCGTAGTTGGTCAGCAGTTCGCGGATGAGCCCGTGCGTGTAGGCAACGAACCGCTTGCGCGCTGCTTCATCGGTTTTGCAGAGCGCGCCGTCGGGATGGTGCCAGTCCATGAGCGAGTAGTAAAAGCCCACACGCAAACCCTCTGCCCGGGCGGCATCTACATACTCGCGTACCAGATCGCGCCCCGGCCCCTGCTTCATGGCGTTATAGTCGGTGAGCTTGGAATCCCACTGGCAGAAGCCTTCGTGATGCTTTGTAGTCATCACCATGTATTTCTGGCCGGCCTTTTTGGCCAGGCGAGCCCAGTCGCGGGCGGCATTGGGCTTGGGATGGAAGTGTTTGGCCAGGATCTCGTACTGCGGAATCGGAACTCCCTCGACCTCCTTGGCCCACTCGTGCTGCCCGATGACGCTATAGAGACCCCAGTGAATGAACATGCCGAACTTGGCCTCATGCCACCATTTCATGCGTTCTTCGCGCGTGGCGGCCTGCTTCTGGTCGGCTGCCGAAGTGCCAGTCTGCGCTGCACCCTGCCCACCCGTCAGGCTCAATCCATCGGCGTTTGCGGCTGCCAGCGCCATGGCTCCAGCAGCGCCAAACTGCTTCAGAAATGACCGTCTCGTGTTCTCACTCCAATTCATGATCCCTCCTTGATTTCTCGATGGACGACTCGCCAATTCCGGTTTTCGTTAACGTTGTCGAAAAGGGCCAAAAATAGCGTCGAGCCACTATAGCAGAGCGAGCTGCGCGGCTGCTTGAGGGGTTGGCGAGGACGGACTACTGCACGTCAGGCGTTGAGGATGACGCGTCGTTTCTACTGTTTTTCCGAGACCAGATAGATCACTGCGCCGCCGAGGAGCAGCAGGGTGGCAGCAGCAGGAATCAGCACCACCCAATTCCAATCTGAGCCGAAGGAGGCAGAGGAGCGGAGAGAATCCAACCACTGCGAACTTAGATAGAGCGTCGCCGTCCGCGGAAGGTGCTCCAGCCGTGTGAGCCAGGCAAAGCCATGACGTGCCTGCCACACCGCAAGGCCAATCGCGAGGAGCAGATTGACCGCCAACGCAAAGATATGCGCGCCAAGAATCGGCTTGCCGATGCGCTCGACTGCCGCGTTGCGTTGGCGCAGTTGAGCACGCCACCACAGCACACCCGGAGAACCCAGCCTGGCTGCGTTTGCGGCCAGGGCTCGCTCGCGCTGGAAAGCCGTGGCCACCAGCACCAGCTCGCTGCAGGATCGGCAGCGGGCAACATGCGCGCGCAACTCCGGCGCGGTCGCCTCGGCGACAGGCCACTGGCCGAGCGCCACCAGTTCCATCACTTCCTTCTCGCGCGGGCAGGTTCGCAGCATCACAGCTCCCTCCCGGGCTCTCGATCGGTGAGCAGGCGCGCAATTTTGCGGCGCGCCCGGAAGAGCAAGAGCCGGATGCTCGCACTGCCAAGGCCAGTGACTTCGGCAATCTCTCGATGCGTGTAGCCCTCGGCATGCGCCAGCCAGAGCAATTGGCGGTCTCGTGGACGCATCTGCGCCATGGCGGGCCCCAGCAGCATCTGCGAGTCGGCTTGCGCGGCGTCGCCGCAATGCGCGAAGAGATTCTCAGGCATCTCTTCGAGCGAAGCCGTGCGCGGATGACGCCAGTGATCGCGCAGCAAGTTGGTTGCGATGCGGAAGAGATAACGACGGGCCGCGACCTCGCCCTCTTCCCGACGCGTCGCACACAGGAAGCGCACATAGCTTTCCTGCGTCAGGTCTTCGGCCAGTGCGGGATCGCCCGATGTGCGCGCCAGATAAGCCCACAGCGGCCGGGCAGAGCGCTCGTAGAATTCCGCGAACGCCTCATTATCCATGGGCGGCGAGGCCGTCCGCGACGCATCCAGATGCACGTCGCGGGCGAAGATGCTCGGAATGACAGATTCCCAGGGCATACGTCTTTTGGCCAAAGCCGGATCCTCTCCGGCTCACTGCCTATCCTGCGGGCGGGTTGATGGTTCAAAGCTGTTTGCGGCAGTTGGACTCGCGGGGAGCAGACCCAAACGCCCTGCCAAGACCCAGGTAATCCCTGCGGACAGGATAAATCCAATGCCGGGCATCAGCACTACCGTGCCGGTTACCAGCATGGGGATGTTCATGTCGGGGCCGGCATTGCGCAGGAAGAGCAGACCGATGCCGAGCAGCACGAGGACCACGCCGATTTGCAACGGCCACAGCACGCGCGCCACTGCGTTGGGCATGCGCTGCTCGGGCTCAATGCCCACCGGAATTGGGGCCGCCTCAAGGAAGCGCTTGCCTGCCTCGGTAGCCATGTAAGCGGTAATCTCCTGCGTGGAGCCGAACTTTTCGATCAGCCTTCCATGCACCTCGCTTTGCAGCTTGAAGATGCGCGACCAGCGGCGGTTTTCCAGAAGCAAACGGATGAGCCAAATAAGTGCGCCGAGGAAGGAAGCGAAAGCCACAACGGCGGCAATGGGATCAACGACGTCTGAAATGTTGAAACTTGAACTACGCTGCTGCGACAGATCCGGCCAGACCGCCCGCTCCAGGGCCTGATCGCGCCTTCCGCCGCGCGAATCGAGATGTGTAAAGAGGTAATACTCGGGATTGCGCGCGATTTCCGGATGCTGGACAAGAAACTGGGCCAGTTGTGGATTGTTGCGGGTCACGTACTGCTGGTCGGAGAGCAGCGACGGATCGCGGGCAACGACCGTGGTCAGCGTGGGGCTGGTGCGCAACAGTTGAATGAGCTGCTCCTGCGTGGCAGCCAGTTCCTGATCGCTGACGGGCGCCTCTGCGACGGGTTGGGTCTTGGCGGCGGGCTGTGCCTGCGCAAAGGCAGTAGAAACGCCTTGCCCTGCAATCAATAGGGTGGACCCCGTAGCGACACACAGGGCCCAGGTCAGAATCCGGTTGCGGTTTTGCATCTCAGTCCCCCTCGAACAAGCTGGCTCAAATGAAGGCTCACAGGCCTGCTCTTCTCATACAACGGATGGCGGGGGCTTTCGGTTAACACGCAGATCGAGATCGTTATGGAATGAATTTCAGGACGCAACTTCAGGGAGGCAGGGTTTATCATCGGAGATGGTGCAGGCCGTGCCGCCTGCGCCTTTGTTTTGCAACCCCGCAGGAGTGTGCGTCAGCTGATTGCACCGCATTTATGACGACATTTCTCTGAAGAACACGGGCTGCACTCCAAGATTCGAGGACAGGATAGAGATGCGAGCAAAGACTGCTGTAGTGCTGGGCGCCCAGTGGGGCGACGAAGGCAAGGGCAAAATTGTTGACGTGCTCAGTGAGCGGTTTTCCGCCGTGGCGCGCTATGCGGGCGGCCACAACGCCGGCCACACGGTGATCATCGGGGGGAAAAAGTTCGTGCTGCAGCTGATTCCCTGCGGGGTGCTCCGGCCCGGATGCAAAGGCATCATCGGCAATGGCGTCGTTCTTGACCCGCTGGCCTTCCTCAAGGAAGTTGGCCACTTGCGCGAGCTTGGCGTGGGCGTCGATGAGCAGTTGTTTGTTTCCAATCGCACGCAGGTCATCCTGCCCTACCACCGCATGATCGAGCTGGCCGCTGAAAGTGCGCCAGGACGCCAGAAGATCGGCACCACGAGCCGCGGCATTGGTCCGGCGTACGAGGACAAGATGGCCCGCAGCGGGCTACGCGTCGTGGATTTGTTGCATCCGTCTCTGCTGAAGACCCATATTGAGGCCGCTTGCGCCGAGAAGAACGCCATTGCGCACGCACTGTTTGGAACGGACCCGCTGGACCCAGCGCAGATGTACGAAGAGTATGCGGCAGCAGCCGAACAAATACGCCCATTCGTCGCCGACACAGGGCGGATGCTGAACAACATCCTCGCCCAGGGCGGCAGCATCATGTTCGAGGGCGCGCAGGGCACCATGCTCGATATCGATCATGGGACCTACCCGTTTGTGACTTCGTCCTCGGCCACAGCCGGCGGCGCGGCTACGGGGACCGGCGTGGGACCAACCGCGATCGGCACGGTGATTTCGGTGACCAAGGCCTATGTGACCCGCGTTGGCGAAGGGCCGTTCCCTACAGAGATTCACGACGCCGCCGGTGAAGAACTGCGTGCCCGCGGCAACGAATACGGCGCCGTCACCGGCCGCCCGCGCCGCTGTGGCTGGCTCGACATTCCTCTGCTTCGCTATTCCAATCAGGTGAACGGCGCCGAGTGGCTGGTGGTGACCAAGCTCGACGTGCTCGATACGCTTGCCGAGATTCCGATCTGCGTGGGCTACGAGATTGGTGGAAAAGTCACCGACGAGATTCCTGCCGACGTGCAGGGGTTGGAGCAGATCAAGCCGATTTACACGACGCTCAAGGGCTGGCAGCAGTCCACCGAGGGGATTACGGAGTTCGACAAGCTGCCCCAGGCCGCGCGTCAGTATCTGCGCTTTCAGGAACGCGAAAGCGGCGCCCGCATTGGTATGGTCTCAACCGGGCCCGACCGCAACCAGACCATGCTGCTGCCTGATTTTGCAGCCGCACTCGACAGCATGGACAAGTAAACTGGAAGAAACGGAAGTAGGCAGGAGAAACGCACTGAGGCGCAGCAGCTCAGGCGAAGAGGAAAATACCTATTATGGTCAGCTTTGTTGTCCGGTTTACGTTTGCCCCTGAAGATCGCGTTGAAATGGCTCAGGCGCTGCGCCTGTTGACTGCCGAATCCCGTGGCGAACCCGGCTGCGTCAGCTATATTCCTCACCATCTGGAAGACGATCTGGATACGATCGTGATCTACGAGCAATACACGGATGAAGCCGCTCTGGACGCTCATCGGAAGTCCGAACACTTCAGGAAGTACGCCGTTGAAGGGCTTTTTCAGAAGATGAAGCAACGCAGTCTTGAGACTCTGATCGCTCTCTTTTAAGGGACGTTTCAGTCCAACCGGCATGTGCTCTGGTTCGGTATGCGGCAGCGCATGGCGGCAGGCCGATGGACGCGGTCTCATGTTCCTTCCTGTGCGGCATTGACCGGCAGACCTATCCGGGGCTACTATCCGATACGCTAATTCCGGACGCTGCGAATATGGTCTCTGTCTTTGTCTCCACCTCCGCCCCAACGGGCCGCACGCTTTTGAGCAGGCGCTTGATCGCGACTGCTTTGACCCTCCTCATGTGCTGCACAGTTCTCCATGCTTGGCAGGTCAAACCCGGCAAGCACGTTAACCGCCATGAGATCGACCAGTTGGAAGAGGCCTGGCGGAGAGCCGTTCTCAAGTCTGATACGGCAGATATGAGCAAGCTGCTGGCAGACGACTACATCGCCATCACTGCCTCCGGGACGCTCCAGACCAAGGAAGAGGCCCTGGCGAACCTCCGAAGCCGCCGCTTCCACCTCACTTCGCTCAATATCTCCGACCGCAAGGTGCGCTTCTACGGAAAAACTGCCTTGGTTACGTCTCTTGCGCAGGTGCAGGGCACGACCCCTGACGGGGATGTGTCAGGAGACTTTCGCTATACTCGCGTCTACGTTCGGGATGCGCAGGGTCAGTGGAAGATTGTCAGCTTTGAGGCCAGCCGGATTCGCCCAGGCGGTGCGTACAGGCCGGTCAAGTAAGCACACGCACAAAGTAATGGCGCAGCATGACCTTCGTTATGGAGCCTGGTTACTCTAGTATTTGGCGGATTCATAGATCTTGTAGTTGAGTCCTTTTTGCCTTGGTGTAGCATCTACAGGTAAGGGGATCTAATCCTCTCATTGGTCAACTAAGAGATCCGAAAGATGATCATTTCGGTGGGCCACTCGTTGAGTGTGGACACGAGTTCGTGGAAATTTCTCCAGCATCTTCACGGCGGGCCTCAACTTTGCGATGCGGAGATTTCCCTGATCGTGAGCCACCAGAATTAACCGGCGAAATTGCTCCAACCCGGCAGGAAAGGCTGATCGCGGGTGGATCGGAACTGGGGCTATCGAATGAAAACCGCACAGTTGGTTGCGCTCAGATTCTTCGCGCTTTTGTTCCTGTTGCCCGGCCTCGGGGGCTTGATCGTTTCCGCCATGGTTTCGATGCACTATCTGGACACCATGCCGCGGACTCCGGCGTTGGAGCAGGGGCGGATTGTGCCGCGCGAAATTCATGGCACTGTGGTCTACCAGACTCCACTGGAAAATCGCAAGCTTAACCTGATCGAGTATTCCTCGGTTGGAGTCTTTGTGATTGGGCTCGGATTGGGCCTGGTCTACCTGGAAAAGTGGGGCAGCCTGCAGGTGCGTGAGCGTGCAGAGGACAGTGAGTTGGCCGAAGACCCGCGGTAGAGGCTGACCCACAGCAATCTCCGGCAAAGGCGGCTCCCCTACAATTGAAAAATGCCTGAATTGCCCGAAGTGGAGACCATTGCCCGTGGTGTGAACGAACGGGTGCGCGGCGACCGCATTGTTGAAGTATGGTTCGACAGCTATCGGGAGCCCTTCAAAACCTCTCGGACTCGGCAGATGCGCGGCCTCGAAGGACGCGTGCTGCTGGCGGTGCATCGCACCGGAAAGCATATTGTTTGCGAACTTGGGCCAGTAGTCCCAGGCAAAGTGATCCAATCGGCAGAGTTCCCACCACCACCGGAAGCGCAGTGGATTGTGCATCTAGGCATGACCGGACGGTTGCTTGTGACCACACCCGAGGCGCCAGTTGCCGCTCACACCCACGCGCGGCTGGGTCTGGCCAGCGGCCGAGAGTTACGCTTTGTGGATCCGCGGCGCTTTGGCCGCTTGGAGTTCCGGAGTTTGGACCGGGAAGCAGCCTTCGCAGCGTCGGGTGCCGAGCCACTCACCATTGCCCGGGATGACTTTGCCGCTCTGTTCCACAGCCGGCGCCTGCCCATCAAAGCCGCCTTGCTCAACCAGACGCTGCTTTCGGGGGTGGGAAACATCTATGCGGACGAGAGCCTGTTTCACGCAGGAATCCGGCCCCGCAGGAGTTGCGGACGCCTCACCAGGGCCGAACTGGAACGGCTCAGGGTTTCCCTCAGTCAAGTTCTGGACCACGCCATCCGGCTGGGTGGTTCGTCGGTTTCCGACTACGTGGATGCCGACGGAGTGCGTGGCTTCTTCCAACTTGAACACTGCGTTTACCTGCGGGCCGGGCTACCCTGCCGCCATTGCCAGACTCCGATTCGCCGCATTGAACTGGCTGGACGGGGGACTCATTTCTGTCCCAATTGCCAGCGCTAGATTCGCAGACTATGGTTTTTGGGATTATTGCCCCCTTCAGCCTTCCAAAATCAAGACAAGGCCCCTGGCTGATAGACTCTAAGTGATTGAAAATAATCATCCAATTAAACGGCCACCCGATTGCTATTAGAAGGGTGCCAGTGATGTACCGGCTGCCTCGGAGAAGGAACAGCCAAGAACAGCAGACGCCCGGCAAGAGCAACCGCCAAAGAAGCGGCCCTCAAAAGGGACTAACCGGTCGGGGAAGTCTGCAGTAGGTACGGCGGTATAAGCCGTCGGCCACAATATTCTGGGAGGCCAGTGGCCAGTGCAAGATCCTGAAACGCCGCTCCGCTTGGAGCGGCGTTTCAGCTTTTGGATCACTTTCAGCACTTTGTTCCGCTTTGGTTCTGCGGACACTTTCGGTCCTTTCCCCGCCTGGTACCTCAAAAGTACACTTGCCAGCAGGAACGCTTGGCTGTAGTATCAGAGTTGCCTATCAAGCGGCTGACGCGGGCCACCCGGAAGCGGGTAGAGCGTGCTCGCCGCAGAGCAAGCAAACTTCGCCAACAGGTTGAATTCACACCAGGCTTAACCCGGCGAAAGCTCACATAGGTAGGGCATCACCTGAGAAAAGCACTGGCCGCGCCATATTGGATCCGATAAGGGATGGAGCTCAAGAGAAGACTCCCGTGCAAAGGGCGGCTGCAGCATTTTTCACAGAGGCTGAAAGGTTGTGCTGCACGAGCTGAACCGGCGCGGTCCGCGAGATGGGCCCCTGCAACAGGTTCTCCTTGCCGGAAATGGAACGCGCGGTCCCGGAGGGACGACGCTTCAAGTACAGCACTTGTGGAAATACTCAGGTCTCTGAAAGTTGCGGTAAATCGCGCGCGGAGCGCCGCTTCGCAGCAGTTTACCGAATGCCTGCAAGAACGTGGACCGGCGACTGCCGTGTTCGCAGTTCAAGCTGGACCGGCGGTAGGCAAGAGTGGCTCGGCACCCGGTCAGAAGTGGATGAGCCCGCAAACTCAATGCACCCGTTAGTTAAGTGCCAGGAAGTATACGCATGACGACAGAATTGATGCAGCCCCAACCTGAAGCGGGGCCCGCTCCGGAGATGGTTCAGGGGCAGTCGCAAGGGCATCGGCGCCGCCGGCGCCGGCGCAAGAACAAGTCCAGCCAACAGAATGGGCAGGTACCGGCACAGCAGGCGCAGGCGCAGCCGCAGGGCCAAGTGCAGCCGCAAGGCCAAGTGCAGCCGCAAGGTCAGCAGGCACAGCCCAAGCAGTCCGTTCCACGCCAGAACCAGGGCCGGAAGAAAAAGAAGTTCTTCCAGAAAGGCGCGGCGCAGGCAGCGCAGCCCGGTAACAGCATCTCTGGGCCTCAGCAAGG
>DATKWA010000114.1:0-2170 GCA_035529815.1 Occallatibacter sp.
GCGGTCCCGTTGCTTCTTTCGAAGACATCCCGAAGTTCATCGGTGATCATGGTGAAAGGCACTACTCGTCCCCCACGCTTTGCTAGGATAGCGCAGATGGAGCGGGCGGCTTGTTCCTCTGTCATGAAACGCCTCTCACTCGCAAGAAGATCGATCCACAGAAGCCAGAAGGCGGTCGATGCCCCGCTTGGCTGCGGCCACCGCGGATTGCTTCCTAGGTGCCAAAGTGTCGAGAGTAGGTTGCGCAATGAAAGGTAGATCAGATCGGGTGGGATACGCCTCTGCACACCATCTTTCCCACTGGCGCATTGGCACGATATTGTATCCGCGATATTGCTGAGTTTCTGTCGTCGCCATTTTGGGGCCTCATGGCTAATGGGACCCCCCGTACCAAAACAATATAGTTATGCTGGGTCTGCGAAACTAGGGTAGGCGCTGAAGGGCAAAACTCGACATCCTCTCCGCGTTAAAATGAGTAACTCTCCTCACCGGGCAGCTTAGCAACATTCACTGCAATGCGCCGTGCCTCATCGAAGGCAAGCTAGTATCGGCGCTTTTTGTATCGGCGCCCATCGGGCATCAGTCCAATACTTTGATAATGGCGCCAGGAGGCTATCACTTCGGCGATTATTGGCGCTTGGGCTTGCCGCTTGAACTTATCATTGCGGTCGTCGCCGTCCCAATGATCTTACTCGTCTGGCCCCTATACTGAGGCACCTGGAGTGTTAGCCCCCTCCACGTGCATCCGCTTCTCGATACGGCCTTCTAATCTTCCATCAGTTTGCTCATTTGCGGGCAGCCCAGGGTCACCTCAAGCGCATCAATAAGGTCATCAGTGTTCTCAGGGTTAAGGTACAAGCCTCCATTTTGCTCCGCGAGGCACTGTGTTTCGACGATGTTTGCCTCGCCCGTCCAGGACAAGCCTTTCACTCGCAAACCTATGACGTGGATGGTGAGTTGCGCGGCGGCGGCGTGAAGCTCCTTACCAACCTGGCACGGAGATCCCCCGCACGTGTCTTCGCCATCGGTCAGTAGTACGATCAAGCCGGGCTCGTTCTGAAAGTCGAGCAATTCCGCCGCCTGTTCGACAGCGCGCGTCAAGGGAGTCCCGCCGGCCGGTTGTGTGTACCGAAAACCTAGACTCGGACGTAGTGGTGATGCAGCCCGCCGAGGATGGCATTTGACCGGATGCGCCCGGTCGGCTGAATGGCCCGAGAAATCGGTGAATCTTTAGCCAAAGACCAGTGGGTTCTGATGTCGTTGTAATAGCGAGCATAGGCCCGCAAGATTCGCCGCAGATGGGCCTCGCTTAAGACGATGAGATGGTCGACGCACTCGCGCCGGATCGAACCGATCAGCCGTTCGGCGAAGCCATTCTGCCAGGGCGAAGCCGGCGCAATAGGTTTGTCCCGTATGCCCATGGACCGCAGCCTGCGTGTGACGATGGTGCCGTATATCCGATCCCGGTCCCGGATGAGATATTGCGGGGCATCATCCCACGGAAACGCCTCGGTTAATTGGCGCGCAATCCATTCTGCCGTTGGATTTGCCGTCACATTGATCCAGAGCAGCTCTCTGCGGTCTATGCGAACGATGACGAGCGCATAAAGAAGATTGAAGCTGATTGTTGGGACGACGACCAAGTCCATGGCAGCAATGTCAGGTGCGTGATTTTGCAGAAAGGTGCGCCATCCCTGGCTTGGCGGTCTGCGTCGCTTGACCATGTACTTGGCGACGGAGGACTGAGCGACTTCAAACCCAAGCTTGAGCAGTTCACCGTGGATGCGCGGCGCGCCCCAGAGCGGGTTCTCAATGCTCATCTTCTTGATCAACGCACGGAGGTCCGACTCGATCTTCGGCCGCCCTCCCCGCGAACCGGACTTCCAACGCCAATAGCAGCGAAAGCCAGCCCGATGCCAACGCACCAGCGTCTCGGGGCGGATAACTGTAAGAGCCTGCAGAACAGACGGAAATAACCGGTACAGCTGGACAAGAAACCAGCGGTCGCCATTGGTGAGCCGGACCTGGGCTGGCACCTTACGCCGCAAAATGATCAGCTGATGCCTAAGGACCGCATTCTCGGCTTCAAGCCGACGCCTCGACTTGAATGGCGCGGCGAAGAGCGCCAGAACGAAGCAGAGCAGTTCCAACATGGTGCCCTGACGTTAGG
>DATKWA010000115.1:0-2309 GCA_035529815.1 Occallatibacter sp.
TCGATGGGGGGGGGAAGGGCTACTGAGAAGCTTATAACGGATGCCGGGGGGAAGTGCGTTGCGCTCTCTGGGGATGTGGGCGACGCGGCGGTGTGCGCTCGCCTGGTTGAAGAGACGGTGGAGCACTTTGGCGGGATCGACATTCTGGTGAACAATGCGGGGATCATTCGCCGGGCTCCGGCCGTGGACTACTCCGAAGAGGACTGGCAGGCGGTGATCGACGTCAACCTCTCGAGCGTCTTCCGGCTTACGCAGCACGCGGGACGTCACATGCTGGCCAAGGGGGCGGGCAAGATTATCAACATTGCTTCGCTGCTTACGTTTCAGGGTGGGTTGACGGTGCCGGCTTATGCGGCGGCGAAGGGTGGCGTGGGACAGCTGACGAAGGCTTTTGCGAATGAGTGGGCCTCGAAGGGGGTCAACGTGAACGCGATTGCGCCGGGTTACTTCGACACCGACAACACGGAAGCGCTGCGGAACAACCCGGAGCGGGCGCGGCAGATCCTGGAGCGGATTCCGGCGGGGCGGTGGGGAAAGCCGGAAGATCTGGCGGGGGCGGCGCTATTTCTTGCCTCGGCTGCCAGCGACTACATGCACGGGCATATATTGGTGGTCGATGGCGGCTGGATGAACCGGTAGCCTGCAGAGCCTCCAGCCCTGCTGAACGTCTAACGGATTTGGGAGCGGCGGCGCGATCTGGCTGCCGCTTTGAGGGGAGAACGCATGAAAGCGAGCGGAGTGGTTTACACGGCGACGGATGCGACGCCGCTGATGGCGCCCGAGCCAGGGATGGTTCGGCAGGTTCTGGCTTACAGCCCGGAGCTGATGATGGTGCGGCATACGTTCACGAAGGGTTGGGCCGGGGCTCGGCATAGCCATCCGCATCACCAGATGGTGTATATCGTGCGCGGGCACGTGTTGTTCGAGGCAGAGGGCAAGACGTGGGACCTGCGCGCGGGCGACAGCCTGGTGGTGGACGGCGGCGTGGAGCATCAGGCTGCGGCACTGGAGGATTCCGAGGCGCTGGATATCTTTACGCCGTATCGCGATGACTATGCGAAAGCTGGGGCGTAGAGTGAGACCCGCGCCGGTGACGGCTGCGCGGAGTGGAAAGGCAGAGGCGGCAGGATGAAGATGCGGTGGTTGGGAATTCTTGCGCTGACGGCGCTTTGTGCGGGAGCCCAGGGTTTGTTTGCGCAGACGGGCGGAATTACGGGGATTGCGCACATTGCGTATCGGGTGAGCAATCTGGACAAGGAGCTGGCCTTCCTTCAGAAGCTGGGCTACGAAGAGGCTTTCGGCTTTACGAACGCGGCCGGGCAGACGACGGAAGTGTTTGTGAAGGTGAATGATCGGCAGTTCATTGAGGTGTATCCGCAGACCGAGCCCACGCAGGCGCTGGGCTGGATGCATGTCTGCTACGAATCGGACGACATCAACAAGCTGGTTGCGACGCTCGCCGCGCATGGGCTTGATCCGAAGCCGGTGCGGAAGGCTGGAGCGGGGAATCTGATTTCGTCGATGGACGACCCGGAGCATCGGGTGACGGAGTTTACGCAATATATGCCGGGTTCGCGGCATACGCTCGACAAAGGACTGCATCTGGGCGCGCACCGGATTTCGGATGAGATGCTGGGGTTTGAGTTGCCGGTTCCCGATCTTGAGGCGGCCAGGAAGTTCTACGTTGCTGGCATGGGATTTGAGGCGCGCGAGGGAAAGAACGGATTGAGGCTGAGTTTGGCGGGCGTTGCGGATATGCGGGTTCAGATTCGCTCGGCTGAGGCTGGCGCGAAGCCTGAGACTCTGTTTCGGGTGACGGACGCGGCGAAGACTGCCTCTGAGCTAGAGGCTGCTGGATTGACGGCGAAGCAGGAACGGAATCGGGTCGTGGTGAGCGATCCGGACGGAAATGTTTTTGTTTTTGTCGCGCCTCGCGCTCGCTGAGGCTGACCAAACCGGGCATTGCGAAATTCGCGAAAAAGTGGCCTTGAGGGGCCGTTTTGGGCATGAAAAGCGCCCGGATTTCGTCGAAAAGCGTCGAAAAACAACACCATGGTTACTACTTATACACTGGATGGCTCCTATAATCTGTTGATTATAGGAGCTTTATTTTTATGCTGCACCATAATCGGTGCACTTTACAAGGAGGGGGGGTGGGGGGGTGGGACGGGGGTACGGACCGGGCACATACCTGACAGATTGAACCGGGGACATACCTGACACTGCACAAGCCTTTGGACGATTGGTTAGAACGTCTTGATGGGCTGGAGAGTGAGCAGTGTAATGGACGAGCGGGTGCGCTTTGTAGT
>DATKWA010000116.1:0-2728 GCA_035529815.1 Occallatibacter sp.
TGCTTCCTGAAGAAGCTGCGATCGACGCCTGCTGCGGCGGCGCCGGCTGGTTTCCGCCTGCCGACGCGGTGAGCGCTCGTGCAGAACCTGCAGTCGCTGCGCCGGAGGAGGTTCCGGCTGCCGCTCCGCCCGATGAACCAGCTCCTGCCGCCGCCACGCCTGCCGCAACACCTTCAATGCCGGCCGCGCCCACCGTCAGCGCTGTGACCGCCGTGCCGACCATTGCCGCCGCGGTGCTTCCCACGTCGCCGCTGACGATCCGCTTGGCAATGAAGGGAATCACAGCGATCGCCAGCGAGTAGACGATGCTGACAATCCCGATCAGGAATGACCCTTCGAGGTTCCCCAGCCCGCCGAGAAAGTCATTTTGGTTCAGCATCTGGCCAACTTGGCCCATCTGAACTGCGCTCAGCAATGCGCCAAAGCCGCCATACAGAATCGGCCACGCATTCCAGACGAAGATGTTTTCGATGTAGGACTTGGCAAGGCGGTTCGCGCCGCCAAGGGGCATGAGGGCAATCACAATCGGCCCGAAGATATACAGGACGCTTCCGTAGAAGATGTAAAAGAAGCCAAAGATGACGATGACGATCGGGTAGAGGATATAGGCCACGAGGATAAGGAGACCATCAATCAGGCCTGCAATCGAGCCGGTGATCAGACCCCACATCTGCTGGAATCCGGCTTGACTGTATTGAGTCTGGAGATCGCTTTTCCAGTTTTCGAAAAGACTACCTGCGCCCGAGGCATTGCTAACCCAATTTCCCGCATTCACGAATCCCTGGTTGATCGTCGAAAACACCGTCCCGTAGTTCATAATCACAACAGCAGTGACCACGTACTTGATGAGCCCCGTGCCTAATCCACGCACATCTCCACCGTGCATCGCCGATTGATAGACCTGCCATAGGAAGCCCACGAGTAGAACTACATATGCCACTTTCTGCATCCCGGAAGTAATTCCGGTCGAGTCGATGCCCGACAGAGCCTGTGTCAGGAAGCGCTCGAACAGGTTCAGCTGCGTTCCCTGAAACAACGCAAGCATCAACTCGGGATGTAAGCTCAAGTGCAGCATGCCTGTTACCTGTTGGTCAGCGACCCGTTGATGAGGCCGTTGTTGTTTGTGTTGTCTGCTGTGGCGAGTTTTGCAACCTTGCTCTGGTTGGCAAGATCGATCCCGCGAGTCCGCATCAGTTCCGCCAACGCTGCCTGCGTGTAGGCATTGGCCCGCACGACCCACACGTCGGCTTCGGCTTCGAGAATCGGAGCGCTGCCGGGAGCGGCCTGCGAGATCTGCTGCCCCATCTGGTTAGCCTCGTTCAGCTCCGCGTCCGCGAGGGCGTCGATCTCAATCGCCCGCTTCATCGCGTCCTGAGCCTGCGCATCCGTCATGTCGGTCATTGTTCTCATCTGCGGAGAGGCAGCGTTCTGTGGCATGACGACGCCATACACGTTCTGAAACTGGCCCGAGACGGTCGGTACGTTGGCCGCGTTGCGCGAGAGCAGAAGGGATTCGAGATTCTGCGACTGCGGCAGAGTGGCGCTCGAAACGTTGACTCGGAACAGGCTGCTGATCTGATTGAATTGCCCTTCGAACTGCATCACCGAAGTCTTTGCCTGGTTGATCGCGGCGAGGGGGTACATCACTTCCTGCTCATACTTCGCCATGCTCTGCTCGTACTGATTGATTGTCTTGAGCGGCGCGGCGATGTACGTGGTCATCAGCGACTGCATCTTGGACAGTGCCGCCAGAATCGCGGCAGTATCGATGCCGAATTGCCCGTTCGCGCGTGGTGGGAGAATCGCCAACACACCAAGCCCAACCACCGCCGCCTTCCACAGCGTCGGGCGATACCACGGATGCGGCTCGCTTTTGGCTGCTTCAAGCCCGCTCGTGGGCTTTGTCGGCTCCCTCATTTGGAGAGGCTTGCGCCGCCTGAAGAATGACCTGCGCTGTTTGTTGGGGTTCTTCTTCGGATCCGTCATGGGAATCTCCTTATCGCGCCGTCAGCGCTCCAGTGATCAGGCTGTTGATGCCGCCGGTAGCCGCTGTCCGGCGCTTGACGAGAACGTTGTCATGAGCAATACGGCCGGCTTCCTGACGCAATTCCGCCGCAAGCATCTTTTGCATGAATGCCTGGCAACGAAGGTTGGCGACCTGAGCTTGGGCCGTAAGAAAGGGATTGGAGCCGGGGGTGCTGACCGCGACCTGGTTCTCCATCTGGTTAGCGACCTGGAGAATAGCATCGCCGCCCTGGTCGGCGATGAGGGTTGTCTTGAGGTTCTCCTGCCCTAGAGCGTCGTCGACATCCATCATCACGCGGTCTTGCGGCGAAGCTGCGTTAACTTGAGGGATTGCCCCATAGTTCGCCGTGAAGCTGGCCTGCAAGGCCGGGATTTGCGCTGACAGCCGGCTGTGCAGAATCCTTTCGAATTGTTGCGGGCCGGGCGTAACCGCGCTCGTAAATTGCGTATTGAATATCTGATTCATCTGGCCGCGAAAACTCGAGATCGAGTTTGCGACAAAGCCACGGGCCTGATTGATCGCTGCAAGTGGCGCGACCGTGGCCTGATAGAGCTTCTGCATCTGCTGGGCAACCTGGTTGATTTGGCTCAAGGAACTGCCGATGTCGCTCTGAATGGAGCTGAAGATCGAGTCAAAGATGCTCAGGAATTGCCCCTGAGCCAGCTTCGGTAGAGCAAAGCATGTCTCGACCAGGAGAACGCC
>DATKWA010000117.1:0-3878 GCA_035529815.1 Occallatibacter sp.
GCGCGTCTCCAGCGTCAGCGCGCTCGCAGTCGGCGGCCGCGATCTCTTCGACAACCTCGCCGAGTTTACCTCGGTGTTCCCGCAGGTTCAGGCCGACCTCGACACCTATCTCTTGCCGCTCGATGTAGGCACCACCGATGCCACGCAGATCGAAAATGCGCACACCGCCCTCGAATCCGCCGGCGTCCTCGCCAAATGGATCGCAGACACCGGCGGCTCGCTGTCCACTCGACGCGCCGGCGAAAATGTGCGGCTCGCCGACTCTCCCTACACGTTCACCGTCTCCGAGGCTTCCATCGCCATCAAGCAGGGCAAGACCAGCATCCCCGACGTGCTCTGCGTAACCGTCACGCTCGATGCCGCTCCGCCCGTCAATGTCGGCCAGCCGCTTATCCAGATCCAGAATGACGTCTACAAGTGCCAGCCGTACGGCAACAACGACGCATTAACTTTCAGCTTCGTCTACACCAACGCGTCAGGCGACTATCTCACCGCCACTGAAGCACGCAGCATCGCCGATCGCACCTTCGTGCTGCCCAACCTCGACGTGCTCGCCTATCAGAACGCCGAGGCCGACGTTTACCTCACGCGAAACGAGAAGCTCGCCGGCCGCGACATCGCCCCACCCTTCGTCTATCGCACGCCCACCGTCTCGTTCTCCGATCCCCTGCTGCCCACGCTCACCAACCCCGCGCAGATCAACCTCGCAACCATCAACGCCGTCGACGGCAACACGCCCGTGAATCGTTCGCTCGCCTGCCAGCTCACCGAACTTTACCAGGTTCTCTTCAAGAATTCCGCCACAAACACCATCACGCTCTCGCTCACTGCGTACTACCAGTACGCGCCCAACACTCAGGTCCCACCAGTGCGCCTGCCTGTGTTCCTCATGCCGCCCACTGAAGTCGCCGTGCGCGAAGGCGGAACCGGCTCCAGTCTCGCCGACATCATCAATGAGCAGGCATCGGGCTGCCAGAATTGGTTTGCCTCCGTGGATCCGTCCACACTCCTGGCGCAACTGCAGTTCGACCTCACCATCATGTCAGACCTGACTGCGCGCCCCATGCCCATCCTGCACTTGAGCGGTCTCTATCTACCGCTCGCGAACATTCAGCCGCCGCTTGCTTGAGTCTTCCAGGCACGCAAAGCCTCTCGCTGTCACCGCCATTCAGCGGCGTACTGTGGCCTAGTTTTGCACTGGCGCGCATAGGAGCGGTGGCTGATCGCTTCGGGCATCGTAAGTTCGGGTAAATATCCCCCGGCAGAGCCGGGGGCTTTACGATGTGAGCCGCTCGAAGCGGCTTCTATGAGACGGCTGGCGTTGTCAAGGTTTTTGTCGTTGCTTTTGCATTTGTTTTTTCCTTAGTGGCGTTTTTGCTGTTGCTGTTGTTTGTGCACTTGCCTTTCGTTCGTGTTTTGAAGGTTCATCTCGGGCTTCTATACGCACTCGCTTGGAGCCGCTCTGGGCTCGGTGCCTGATGGGGCCCGATAGGGATGAATCGGGGCTGCTATCTTGAGCTCGGCCTATGACGACCCAGCCGCTTTACGCAGTCACCCGGACACGAGATTGATTGGCGCTTGCCACTTCGATTGAAAACCTCTGCTTGGAAACCTGTTCAGAACCTTGCTGCTTCACTGCCGTCTTGCAAGTGGTACCGCGGTTGAGGCACGGCGCTATGCCGCCACCGCCGCCTGTTGCGGGAAGGGTTGGAAGCGTTGGCCGCTGCGCCATAAGGCGTGCAGCACGACCGCCAGTTTACGGGCCACCGCGACAATGGCTTGTTTTTTGCCCCTCTTGCCGCCTGTGGCCGCCAGCTTCAGTCCCCAACGCCGCAGCTCGGAATCGGGACCGAAGCGTCCCAGGACGTATTGCGCCGATTGCACCAGCAGGCTACGCAGGAAACTGTCGCCGGCCTTGGAGATACGCCGTTGCGGGTCGGCAGCGCCCGATTGGCTCTGCGCGGGACGCAAACCGAGAAACGCTCCGGCGGAACGGTTGCTGGCCGCATCGGGCTGGCCCAGCGTCAGCACATACGCGGCGGCGACGATCGGTCCCACGCCGGGCGCGGTGCGCAGCAGAACGATCTCGGGATACTTGGCAGAAAGCTTTTCATCTGCAGGTCCATGCCATCGACCTGTGCATTGAGCAGCCCGATCTGCTCGACCAACGGGGTGGCGACCGCGCTGAGGGCGGGCGGTATAGCCGCCAGCGCGCGAGCCGGAAGAAATTCGGTCGAGCAGGCGGGCAAACGGCCTCCGGCGCTCTTGACCAGACTGCGCAGCGCGTTGACGATCATCGTCCGCGCCCGTAGACGAAGCACCAGTCTCCATGGATTTGGTTCCATTCACCAGCCGGACGGTCGAAATGCGGCTTGCTGATCTACTGCTTCGCGATGGGTATAAACTGCGGCACCCGCCCACGGCGATTTTCTATGCTCTGGGCGTGCACGCCAATGTGCTGTTCTTTGATCGCTGCGTAACCAGCGAAAAGCCGTGGGCGAAGAAGCTAGCCACAATTGCGGTAATCTGCACACATCACATCACGAAAAAGCGGCAGGCAGGCCGCGGCCCATTCCTCAATGCGATTAGCAAGACAGAGGGCCGAACGATGCACAAAAAGTGGGGAAAATGGTGATCACGGCACGACTGGATTCGAACCAGCGACCTCTTCCGTGTCAAGGCTTCTATACATAGTACTTTCAACATCTTACAGGCCTATGGAGACTGCCAAACCACGCGGAAATACGCCGAAGGCGGACATTCAACAGGTGATTTTGCAGGTGAAGAATGAACCGAGCTCCTTGGCGTCAGCTATGGTGGCAAGGTTGCACTCTTGCCCGGTCAATCCTCGCCGGAGGAGTTCTTGACGCTCTCCTATGAACTCTCACGAAATGTTGCAAAACGCAAACCGTCGCGCGGCGGCGGAGAAAACTGTCTGCAAGATAGAGGACGGGGCGATAGCCTTTGTAGTGGCCCAAACCATCGCCTCAGCACAGGCCGGTCACACACCTTCCCGTTTAGAATCGTCCAGTGCGAGGTCGGGACGCATAGGGTGGCCCGCCTTGCGCTTCGCAGAGAAGAGGGGAAGGTTTTCAAATGAGCGAGATGGCCCTTTTCGAAGAACGGCCGGTGCGCCGGGTCTTTCACAATGAGGAGTGGTGGTTTGTTCTCACCGACATTGTCAGTGCGCTGACGGACTCGCCCGCTCCCTCCGATTACCTGAAGAAGCTGCGCCGCCGCGATCCCTCTCTGGCCGAGGCTTTCAAAGGGGGGGGACAATTTGTCCCCCCCCTTGCGCTTCCCTTTGAGACGGAGGGCGGAGTGCAAGGGCTCCAGTGCTGGAACGTCCCTGGAGTTCTCCGGCTGATCCAGTCCATCCCCTCCCCCAAGGCGGAGCCGTTCAAGCGTTGGCTTGCGAAGGTGGGCTATGAACGCTTGCAGGAGATCGCCGATCCGGCTTTGGCGCTGGAGCGGACCAGGGAGAATTGGCGCAAGCTGGGCCGCAGCGAAAAGTGGATCACCCAGCGCATGACCGGGCAGGAGACGCGCAATAAACTGACCGACTACTGGGCCTCTCACGAGGTAAAGCAGGGGCAGGAGTTCGCCATCCTCACCAACATCATTCACGAAGAATGGTCCGGCGTCTCGGTGAAAGAGCATAAGGATCTCAAAGGGCTTGAAAACCAGAATCTTCGCGATCACATGAGCGAGGCCGAACTCATCTTCACGGCCCTGGCCGACAAGCGCGGTAAGAACCATCAAGCGTATCTCTGGCAGTACGGCACGCCAGGCGGCGGTGTAGTTTTCGACTTCCGCATGAGCCGCGCACGAGAAGGGCCGAAGCAGTTCCTCGGCGCCTTCGCGGGGATTCTCCAATC
>DATKWA010000118.1:0-10168 GCA_035529815.1 Occallatibacter sp.
TCAAGGGCAAATTCCGGCTTCCCGGGACGGGAAACGCGGCGCGAAAGCTGGAGGTTTGGCATACCTCTATTTTGCGCGCTTGGAAGGTAATTCTCAGCAAACTGCTGGACGTAGAACTTTGGATGGGACACGCAGCTCAGATTTTTGGCTTGTATATCTCAAATTTGAGATATACTAAATCATGCCGTGGGCCGTAGAAATCCTGAACGATACGGTTGCTGCGGAGATCCGGTCGCTTCCTGCCGATATGCATGCCAGGTTCCTTCGCCTGGCCAAGCGAATTGAGTTGGTCGGTCTGGAGGGTCTAGGTGAGCCTCACGTCAAGCATCTTGATGGCAAACTCTGGGAGATGCGGCTGACGGGGAGAGACGGAATTGCGCGGGCGTTGTACGTGACCACCACAGGCAAACGGGTCGTGGTGCTTCGAGCCTTTGTGAAGAAGACGCAAAAGACGCCGCGCCCAGAAATTGATTTAGCTTTACGGCGAGCAGAGGATATCCAATGACAATTCCCTTGAAAGAGTTTATGGCGCAGTCACTGACCGATCCCGACGTCAAGCGCGAGTACGATGCTTTGGCGCCGGAGTTTGAGATTTCCGCCGAGTTATTGCGGGCGCGGCTGCGAGCCGGGCTCTCTCAGGCGGAACTAGCCGAGCGCATGAGCACAAGCCAGTCTGCCATTGCGCGATTGGAGAGCGGGCAAACCTTGCCGAGCACCAAGACGCTTCTGCGGTTCGCGGAAGCTACTGGATCGAAGGTCGAGCTGCGGTTATCAGCGGCGTGAGACGCCATAACAAGAGGACAGTGTAGGGGAAACGAAAGAGAAGATGGAACGTGTAGAAGTACAGCGGTGGGTAGGCGAGGGTTCGACCAGGCGTTTTGACTGGCTGGAAATTGCTGCCGAAGAGGCATGGAAGAGTGCCGAACCGCAACCCCGATGTCCAGAGTGTAAAGGCCATGTGCGACTCCATTCCCCTTCGACAGACGGAAAGATGGCTGCACATGCAGAACACATGCGGGCAGACGCAAATTGCAAACTCTCAGAGGCATCAAAAGCTAATTACGGCGGCAACCACTGACTGCGTACCGCGGTCATCTGAACTCGAATCATGCCGAACTGCGAGCCGTTTTGTTACTGTTGACGCATGACCCAAGCTGCTGCTGCCTCTGCTGAAAACGCTCTCGACTTTGAATCCCTTGCCGCCGATGTTGTTGCACTGGCCGTGAAAGCCGGGGCGACCGACGCTGAGGTGGTTGTGCGCGAGGGCGATGAGTTCAGCGTGAACGTGCGCATGGGCGAGGTGGAAACGCTGAAGGAGTCTGGCTCGCAGGGGCTGGGGCTGCGGGTGTTTGACGGCACGCGGTCAGCCTCGTCTTCGACGAGCGATTTGACGGCGGACGGGATTCGTCAGCTAGTGGAAGGGGCGATGGCGCTGGTGAAGGTTGTGGAGGAAGACCCTTTTACCGGGCTGCCCGAGACGGCTGAATTTGGCGCGTTCGAGGGCGACCTGCACCTTTACTACGACGATGTCTATTCGCTGCCAGGGCCAGAGCGGATTGAGTGGGCGCGGAGAGCGGAAGCCGCGGCACTGGCAGCCGACCCGCGCTTGACCAACTCTGACGGGGGCAGCTTTGACGCGGCGACCGGGCGCATGGTGCTGGCCAACTCGCGCGGCTTTGTGGGCGGGTACCGGACCAGCTACGCCGGCGTGTCGGCTGCGCCTGTCGCGAAGGATGAGAACGGCCAGATGCAACGCGACGGCTGGTGGTCGAGCGCACGGCGGCTGGCGGATCTGGAATCGCCTGAAGCGATAGGCAAGGAAGCGGCGCGGCGCGCGCTGCGCAGACTTGGAGCGCGGCGCGTACCGACGCAGCGCGTGCCGATTGTGTTTGCGCCGGAGGTGGCGCGGTCGCTGATTGGCTCAGTGTTTGAGGCCGCATCGGGCGACTCGATCTGGCGGAGCGCGTCGTTTCTGGCGGGCAAGCTGGGCGAGTCGATCGCGGGGCACAACCTGACCATTGTGGACGACCACACCATGCTGCTGCCGACCGGGGCCGGCGGCTTTGGAACATCGCCGTTTGACGGCGAAGGACTGAGGTCGCAACGCACAGTTTTGGTGGAAGAAGGTGTGCTGCGCAGTTACCTGCTGAATACTTATACGGCGCGCAAGCTGGGGATGAAGTCTACGCACAATGCCTCGCGCGGGCTGGCGGGGACGCCGGGGATTGGCTGCGGCAATCTGTATCTTGAGCCGGGAACGCTGTCGCCTGAGGACATAATTCGAGACGTTCAGGCCGGGCTTTATGTGACGAGCCTGATGGGGTTCGGAACGAACATTGTGACCGGCGACTACTCGCGCGGTGCCACGGGGCTTTGGATCGAGAACGGACAACTGACGCATGCCGTGGAAGAGGTGACGATTGCCGGCAACCTGGCGGAGATGCTGAAGAACGTGACGGCGATTGGCAATGACCTGGAGTTTCGCGGCTCGGTGGCTTCGCCGACGCTGCGGATTGACGGCATGACGGTGGCGGGAGCCTGAGCGGGAGGGCCAGTGCCGAACGAGACTCCATGGCTGCCCTTTGACCCGGCCGACCCGAAGGCAGCGCTGCGGCAACTGCCGACGAGCGCGGCGGTGTTTGCTCTTTACGGCGCGGAGGCTCACGCGGAGCCGTACATTGGGCGGACGCCGAACCTGAAGGCGCGCCTCGAACGGCTGCTGCAGCCCTCGGCGAAGCATCCGCGGCGGCTGCAACTGGCTGGACGGGTGCGGCGGATTGAGTGGCGGCTGACGGGGTCGGAGTTTGAGTCGCTGCTGCTCCAGTTTGAACTGCTTGAAAACCAATACGGCGCGAAGTGCCTGGAGCGGATGCATCTGCGTGCGCCGGCGTTTGTGCGGTTTCTGGGCGGGAATCCTTATCCGCGCATCACGGTAACCCACCGGCCCAGCCAGCGCGAGGCGGATTGGGCCTATGGGCCGTTTGCTTCACGGGCGGCGGCGGAGCGCTATGCGGAAGAGGCGCTGAAGCTGTTTTTGCTGCGCCGCTGCACGGATGATCTTGCGCCCGATCCGAGCCATCCGGGGTGCGTGTATTCAGAGATGAAGATGTGCCTTGCGCCCTGCTACAAGGGCTGCACGGATGAGCGCTACGGCGAAGAAGCGGCGGCGGTGGAGATCTTTCTGGCGACGCGCGGCGAGAGCCGGCTGGTGACGCTGCGAACGGAGCGCGATGCCGCTTCGGCGCATCTTGAATTTGAGTCGGCTGCGGCGCTGCATGCGCAGGTGCAGCGGGTGGAGGCTGTGCGGGCGCTCGCGAGCGAGCTGGTGCGGCCAATGAGCCAGTTGCGGGCGGTGATTCTGCAGGTCTCAGCGCGGGCGGACGAGGTTGCGGTTTTTCTGTTTGAGAATGGGCGGCTGCGCGGGCCGGCTGGTTTTTCGACAGTGGGCATGAGAATCCAGAACGAGCAATCGGGGTCGACGTCACTGTTTGCGCAGCCTTTGGCGATTGAGCCAGTGGTGGAAGAGGCGCAGGTTGAGACCGCAGGTGAAGCTGGCGCTACTGCTCCGATGAAGATGGCGCGCGGAGCGCTGGAGGCGCGGATGGAGGCGGCGCTGGACGCGCTTCGAGAGCGTGCCGGCGCGCCTTCGGCGACTGTGAGGCAGGGCCATTTGGCGCTGCTGAAGCGCTGGTACTACCGGCCCGAGGCGCGGCGTTCGGGGGAAATCTTCTTTCCGGATGCCGAAGGGCAATGGCCGCTGAAGGCGATGCTGCGGGGCGCGGGACGAGTCTTCGCGAGCAAGTTCAAGCAACCTGCTGCCGGAGCTTAGGGCGTGTTGACAGGCCATGGTTTTCCTGTGCGGATCGCAGACTGGCACACGCTGCCGCTGATACACTGACGGGGCAAGGAGTTACGCGAAAAAATCATGGTTGAGCTGCTGCCATCGATCCTTTCGGCCGATTTTGCCCACCTGGCGGATGAGGTTGCTGCTGCCGAACGGGGCGGCGGCACGGTCATCCACGTGGACGTGATGGACGGACATTTTGTGCCCAACATTACGCTGGGGCCGCCGGTGGTGAAAAGTCTGCGCAAGGCGACGAAGTTGCCCCTTGATTGCCACCTGATGATCGATAACCCCAATGAATTCATTGCCGCTTTTGCAGACGCAGGCGCCAACTGGCTGAGCGTGCACTATGAGGCTTGCCCGCATCTGCACCGTTCGCTGGAGTTGATTGCCCAGCATGGCATGAAGCCGGGCGTGGTGCTGAATCCGGCCACCCGCGTGGACCTGATTACGGACATTTTGCCCATGGTTCACCATGTGCTGATCATGAGCGTGAATCCGGGCTTTGGCGGGCAGGAGTTTATCCCTTTTTCTCTGGATAAAATACGCCGTTTGGCCGAACTGCGCCGGGAGATGGGCCTGGCATTTAAGATTGAAGTAGACGGCGGCGTGGCTCACGACACGGTGGCTCAGGTCGTCCAAGCAGGAGCGGAACTTTTGGTTGCCGGCAATGCGGTCTTTGGCGCGGGACACCCCGAGCAGGATGCGCGCTCGTTGCTTGCAGCGGCCCGCGCGGCGGCTGGAGAGTCCTGAGACTCTGCGGCCTGCGGTGGGAAGAGTAAGGTTTTTTGTGGAATCAGCTTTCAGAAGGCGGAGTGCCCAGGGGACGGGCCGCAGCCGCAACGAGGTGGTATGAACCAGTTTTCGAAGAAGATCGCAACGGTGACGCTGGCCGTTCTGGTTTTGAGCGCGGTCTCGGCCCAGGCACGGGAAAGAAAGCCCAAGCACAAGAAGAACGTTGACCTGAGCGCCAACCCGCTGGGCAATGTTGCGTCGAAGCAGCCGGACAAGGAACTCTACGACAAGGCCATGATCGCGCTGAAGAAGGGCCGCTATGACGTTGCCCGGCTCGATCTGCAGACGCTGCTGAATACCTATCCCGACTCGGAATACCGGATGCGCGCCAAGCTGTCGGTAGGCGACAGTTGGTTCAAGGAAGGCGGCTCGGCTGCGCTGACCCAGGCCGAGGCCGAGTACAACGACTTTATCACCTTCTTTCCCGACGCCCCTGAAGCCGCTGAAGCCAAGATGAAGGTGGGCGACATCTACTACGAGCAGATGGAGAAGCCGGACCGCGATTACACGAACGCTCTCGAGGCCGAAAGGGCCTATCGGGACATGATCAACATGTTCCCGGACTCGGCGCTGATTCCCCGCGCCAAGCAGAAACTGCGCGATGTGCAGGAAGTGCTGGCCGAGCGCGAGACCCAGATTGGCCTCTACTATGAGAGCCGCGAGAACTACAACGCCGCCATCGCCCGCTTGAGAACCGTAGTCGATACCTACCCGCTCTATTCCAAGAGCGACCAGGCGCTGCTTGCTATTGGCGACGCCTATGCCGGCGAGGCGCGCAATGTTCAGCTTGCGCCCAACCTTCCCGGAGCGATCCGTGAGCGGCTGATGTCTGTCTATGAAGACAGGGCCGCGGCGGCGTACGACAAAGTGATCACCCGCTATCCCATGGCGCCTCACGTGGAAGACGCGCGCGACCGGCTTGTAGCCATGAACCGCCCGGTTCCTGAGCCCACCCAGGCGGCCATTGCCGAGAGCGACGCCGAGGAGCGCAGCCGGCAGGCCCTGCACTTTACCGATAAGACCCTTGGCCTTATCAAGCGCGGGCCGACAGTAGTTGAAGCGGTGCACGTGGGCGAACCCACGCTGACCGATCCACAGCGGACCCTCGCACCGGAAGTCACCAAGGAGAACCTGGCGCTGTTCAACTCGGCCGTCAACGAGGGCAAGCCGGCGGCGCCGAGCGTAGCAGCTACCCCCACCGGCGTGAACGAGCCGCCGCGCACCGGTCAGCCTTCCTCAGCGCCGCTCCAGATGGCAGCGCCTGGTGGTGGAACGGGCGTGGGTGCGGAGATTGTCAGTGCACCTTCCGGCCCTGTCGCGGCTGACCCCAACGCAGTGGTTAAGCCAGTCGGTCCTGTCAATACAGTTCTTCCGGCTGCTGAAAAGCCAACCGAGGCTCCGGAGCAGGTGAACGAGATCAAGTCTGGCACAGTGCCCACCGTGCCGAACGATGTGGCCAACAGCAAGCACAAGAAGCCCAAGACCGACTTGAGCGACGAATCGTCCAGCAAGAAGAAGAAGAAGAAGGGCCTGGGCAAACTCAATCCGTTCTAAGCGGACCATCAGGATTCAGCCAAGGCCGCACCCTCACCCGGTGCGGCCTTTTCCTTTGCCCCCAGCGCCGATTCCGATGCCGTGGAGCGAGTGAAACAGTCCTCAATCTGCTAAAGTTAAAGGTAGTCCCCTCGCTCGAAACCTCTTGTTGAACAAGGGGCAGACCCATGGGGCCGCTCTCAGAAAAACCCCATGCCCCACGACCTGCCCAAAGCCTACGACCCGACCGCCATTGAAGACCGCTGGGCCGAATACTGGGTCCGCGAAAACCTGTTCGCCCAGCCCACGCCGACTGCGCCCATCGAAAACCAAGGTCCGGCCGCCCAGGCCTTTACGATTCTGCTGCCGCCGCCCAATGTGACCGGCCGGCTGCACATGGGCCACATGCTCAACCAGACGGAGATGGACATCCTCACGCGCTGGCGGCGCATGTCTGGCCGCCGCGCGCTGTGGGTGCCCGGCACAGACCACGCCGGCATTGCCACGCAGATGATGGTCGAGCGCCAGTTGGCCACCGAAGGCACCAGCCGCCAGCAGCTTGGCCGCGAGCCTTTTGTGGAGCGCGTGTGGGAGTGGAAGCGGCACTACGGCGGAGCCATTCTGGATCAGATGAAGCGCCTCGGCGCATCGGTCGATTGGCAGCGCGAATACTTCACCATGGACGACCATCTCTCGGTTGCGGTGCGCGAGGCTTTCGTCCGGCTGCACGAGCAAGGGCTGATCTATCGCGGCGCGTACATCGTCAACTGGTGTCCGCGCTGCCAGACCGCGATCAGCGACCTCGAAGTGGTCTACGACGAGCACAAGGGCCACTTGTGGGAGATTCGGTATCCGGTTGTTGATGCGAACGGTAAAGACACTGGCGAATTTCTCACCGTCGCCACCACGCGGCCCGAGACCATGCTCGGCGACGTTGCCGTGGCCATTCATCCCGAGGATGAGCGCTATCTGCATTTGCACGGCAAGAAGCTGCACCTGCCTCTAGTTGGCCGCGAAATCCCCGTGATTCTCGACGAGTGGGTAAGCCGCGACTTTGGCACCGGCGCCGTGAAGGTTACGCCCGCGCACGACCCAAACGACTTTGCCATCGGCGAGCGGCATCATCTGCCTTCAATCAACGTGATGGACGATACGGGTCACATCAACGCCGAGGGGGGCGCCTACGCAGGCCTGGATCGTTACGTTGCGCGCAAGAAAATTGTCGCCGACCTCGAAGAGCAGGGCCTGCTGGCAGCTATCAAGGACTACACCAACAACGTGGGCCACTGCGACCGGTGCAAGACAGTTGTCGAGCCGCGGCTTTCGACGCAATGGTTCATCAAGATTCAGCCGCTGGCCGACAAAGCCATCGCTGCTGTCAAGCCGGACGCGAACGGCGAGAAGGCCATCCGCTTTACGCCCGAGCAGTATGAGAAGACCTATCTCAACTGGATGGAAAACATCCACGACTGGTGTATCTCGCGGCAACTCTGGTGGGGCCATCGCATTCCGGCGTGGCATTGCAGCACGTGCCACAAGATCACCGTCGCGCGCGTCGATCCCACTGCATGCGCGCACTGCGGCTCGGCCCAGATCATGCAGGAGACCGACGTGCTGGATACGTGGTTCTCGTCGGGGCTTTTGCCGGTTTCGGTTTTCGGCTGGCCGAATATTGCCGCGGAGAATCGCGGTGACTTCGACGCGTTTTATCCGACCAGCCTGCTGGTGACCGGCTTCGACATTCTTTTCTTCTGGGTTGCGCGCATGATCATGCTGGGCTGCTGGTTTGCCGGCGACGTACCCTTGCCGGACGGCAGCCCTCGCTCGCTTGCGGATTCGGTTCCCTTCCGCGAGGTTTACATTCACGCCCTGGTGCGCGATGCAAACCGCGAGAAGATGTCGAAGACCAAGGGCAACGTCCTTGATCCGATCGAGATCGTGAAGCAATACGGAACTGACGCGGTGCGATTTACGCTGGCCAGCATGGCTTCGCCCGGCACTGACATTGCGTTCAACGTGGCCCGTACAGAAGGCTATCGCGCTTTTGCAAACAAGATTTGGAATGCGGCGCGGTTTCTGTTTATGAATGTCGATCGGGCCGCGGAGATCGGCATCCTCGTTGATCCGGCCGCGCTCGGCAAGATGCCCGTGGTCGCAGAAGATGCGCCGCTTGAAGAACGCTGGATTGTTGCTGAACTGCACTCGACGGCGGCCAAGGTCAATCAGTCGCTCGAAAACTATCGGTACGACGATGCGGCCAACACGATTTACCAATTTTTCTGGGGCAGCTTCTGCGACTGGTATCTGGAGATCGTCAAGCTGCGGCTCGATTTCGAGGAGACGGCGGACAAGGCTGCGACCAAAGCCGCGCTGACGACACTGGTGGCAGTTTTTGAAGCGGCGTTGCGTTTGCTGTCGCCGTTCATGCCGTTTCTCACGGAAGAAATCTGGCATGCAGTCTACGACGGCAATCCGCCGGCGAAGTCGATCGCTCTGACGCGCTATCCGCAGGCTGCTGAAGTTACTGCGAACGAAGCCACCCTGGCTGCAATGAGCGTGGTGCAAAGCGTCATTGTCGAAGTCCGTGCTCTGCGCAAGGAGATCGGCGTTGAAGAGAAAGCCGTCACGCCCATTGAAGTTCGGATGAACGCTGGGTTGAAGTCCGTTGTAAAGTCCAGCAGCGCGATTGTGGAGCGCCTGGCGCGGGCCACCGAAGTGCGCTTCACCGATCAAATCACTGCGGGCTTGTCAAAGCGCTCAACTCCGGATTTTGACGTGGCGGTTGTCTACGAGCGCACCATCGACGTCCCCGCCGAGCGAGAACGCTTGACAAGAGACATCGCCAAGTATGAGAAAGGTCTAGCCGCAGCGGAGCGACAACTGGGGAACGAAGCGTTTCTGGCCAAAGCGCCGGCGCAGGTAGTCGAGGGGTTGAAGAAACAGGAATCTGAGACGAGGCTCTTGCTGGAGAATGCGCGCGCCGCACTCTCCTCACTGCCGGAACACTAAGAACTGACGACTGAATTATGGATTGGAAGAGCAGCCGCATTGACGCAGTGCTGGAGCAGGCCCTGGTGGAAGATCAGGCCGTGGCAGACTCCACGACCAACCTGACTATCGACGCCGATCTGCGCGCCTCGGCGGCGATCATTGCCCGCCAGGATCTGGTGGTAGCCGGCCTGGGAGCGGTGCCGCGCTTGTTTGAAATTTTTGCTCGCCTGGATACGAAACATGCTGTGCACCACGGGGCTCAAACGCGCTTTGAAGTCGTCAGCCACCCGGAGATCTTTGACGGCGTGCGCGTCCACTCTGGGAAGGTTCTGGCTGTCATACGCCACAATGCGCGGGCGCTGCTCAGTTGCGAGCGGGTTATTCTCAATCTCATGCAGCACCTGAGCGGCATTGCCACGCTCACGCGCCAATATGCCGATGCGATTCAGGGTACCCATGCGCGCGTTCTCGACACGCGCAAGACTGTTCCGGGCCTGAGGGCTCTTGAAAAATACGCAGTCCTCTGCGGCGGTGGGACCAATCACCGCATCGATCTTGCTTCCGGCATTCTAATCAAGAACAATCACATCTCGCTCGGCGGCGGCATCCCTCAGGTGCTGCCGCGCGCGCTCACGCTGCGCAAGTCGGGCCAGCGCGTGCAGGTGGAGGTGCGCAACCCGCGCGAGCTCGAAGAAGCGCTCACTCATGGAGCCGAAGCCATCCTGCTGGATAACATGACGCCGAAGGAAGTTAAGCACGCCGTCAGCCGCATCAGAAAAGAGACCGAGGGGCAGACCGAGAGATGGATTCCGATTGAAGCCAGCGGCGGCATCGTGCTTGAAAATATCCGTGCCTATGCTGAAACCGGCGTGGACTTTATCAGCGTGGGTGCGCTGACCCACTCGGCCAAAGCCGCCGACATCTCAATGTCCATTACGGCCGAGTGAAGCAGCCAATGTTCGATCTGGCCGGGCTCGAATCTTCACTCGCTGACACGATCTTTAC
>DATKWA010000119.1:0-3035 GCA_035529815.1 Occallatibacter sp.
TCGTACACAGATGGATCGGCCCAATCGGTCCACTCCCGTGCAATGCTGAAGCTGCCGTATTTGGGCTCGCGGAGAATCAATGTATCGACGCCGGCTACGCGTCGCTTCTTGAGCACTTCAAAGCGCTACCCTCGAAGCGGATGAAATGGATGGCGGATCTCCGTCCATCCCAAATGCGAACTGTGGACCAGTGCAGTTTGCACTGACCGTCGCCTCGATTGAGGACAAGATCGCGCAACAGGCCGTGAGTACGGTACTGAGTGCGATCTATGAAGAGGACTTCCTCGGCTTCTCCTACGGATTCCGCCAAGGTCGCGGCCAGCACGATGCGCTGGACGCCCTCACTGAGGCAATCCGTTGGCGAAAGGTGAACTGGATTCTGGATGCCGACATTCAATCGTTCTACGATGAGTTGGATCACGACTGGATGATGCGGTTTCTGGAGCACAGAGTCGCCGACCGGCGCATCTTGCAGTTGATTCGCCGGTGGTTGAAAGCAGGTGTGATCGAGAACGGGCGGCGGATACCTTCTGTGAAGGGAACGCCGCAAGGGGCAGTGGTCACGCCCCTTACACAAAAGGTAATTTCCAGTTTGAGCGGACATTGAGGGAGTGGCGAACGAGATACCGTGTACTTGATTTAAGACTTAAGAGGTAATACGGTTATGACGTATGGCGCGCTCCACCAGGGCGGAAAAGGCTCGCAAGCTGAACGCGGCGCGCGGACTACTGGAGCACCGTGTTGCCTTCCCCGAAGCCATGCGACGCCTTTCCCGTTCGTTCGAATTGTCCGGGCGCCAGGCATATCGCTATCTGCAGGCAGCCTCCCGGCTGGATGGGCCGGTGGAAGTTCGAGAAGCCACAGTGCCAGTCACGTTGAAGCTTCCGCCACGCACCGTGGAGTTGCTGCGGAAGCATGCAAAGAGCAGCGGCCTGACGATGGGTGCGATTGTGACGAACGCACTCGAAGCGTTCCTGCGAACAAGGAAGAAGCATGGCTGAGCCGCGCTCCAGAAGCGGCCTGCCCGAAATCCACGTTGACTATGCCTTTGATCGCCTGTTCGAGTCCAAGCTCGTCCAGGCCTACGCTCTTCTGGTTCCCGCACGAGAGCGCCCCGTGGGGCGCGTGAAGGAGTGTGATGATGCGGATGGCGGCGATCTACGCACGAGTATCCAGCGAACAACAGCGCGAAGAGAAGACCATTGCCAGCCAGACGGCGTCGCTGATCGAGTTTGCCAAGAGCCACGATCTGGAAGTGCCCGCAGAATGGGTCTTCGAGGATGAAGGCTACAGCGGAGCGACGCTGGAGCGTCCCGGTCTGGAACGGGTGCGCGATCTTGCTGCGGAGGGCCAGATCCAGGTGGTGCTCGCCTATTCGCCGGACCGCCTGAGCCGGAAATACGCCTACCAGATTCTTCTGCTGGAGGAGTTCGCACGCCAAGGCGTTGAGACGCTGTTCGTAAAGGCGCCGCAGGGCGACAGCGCGGAGGATCAACTGCTGGTGCAGTTCCAGGGTATGATTGCCGAGTATGAGCGGGCGCAGATTCTTGAACGCTCGCGCCGCGGCAAGCGACATCGCGCACAGGCGGGCGAGGTCAGCGTGCTGGGCGGCGCGCCGTATGGTTACCGTTATATACGCAAGACCGACGAGGCGCTGGCGGCTTACATCGTGGAGGAAAGCGAGGCCCGTGTGGTGCAGCGGATATATGAGATGTACACGGTGGATGGTCTCAGCATCGGGGAAATCACCCGCAGACTCAACGCCGAGGGCATCCCCACACGCAACAGGAGTGCGCGCTGGGAACGCTCAGTCGTCTGGGCGGTGCTGCGCAATCCCGCCTATCGCGGAGCGGCGTGCTTCGGCAAGACCCGCGTTTCGACACGGACGCGCGTGATGCGCCACCAGCGCCGCTGCGGTATGACGACGCCCTACGCGACGGCGGGCCACGAACGGCCGCGCGAAGAGTGGATTGAGATTCCCGTGCCGGCTTTGGTAAGCGAAGAGACTTTTGCCCGTGCCCAGGAACTTCTTCAGGAAAACAGGATACGCTCGCGTCGGCGCACCATCGAGCCCAGCGTGGTGCAGGGGCTGGTCAGTTGTGCGAAGTGTGGCTATGCCTTCGCGCGAACATCCACGCAGACCAGCGCACGCAAGATTCACTACTACAAGTGCATCGGCTCCGATAGCTGGCGCAAACTAGGCGGTCCGGTTTGCGATAACCGTCAATTCGTGCGGCAGGAACTTCTTGATCGGATCGTCTGGGACGAGGTGATCCGGCTGTTGGAAGACCCCACGCTGATACGGCAGGAACTGGATCGCCGCTTGGAAGCAGCTCGCTCGGCCGATCCGACCAAAAAACGGGAGCAGAGTTTGCAGAGAGAATTGACGCAAGTGGGCAAAGGCATCGAAAGGCTGCTCAACGCTTATCAGGAAGGACTCCTATCGATCGAACAGTTGCGCGACCGCATGCCACTGCTGCGCCAGCGCGAACGCGCGATCCGCACTGAGATTCAAGCCATCGTCGATCAGACCGCTGACCGGGCCGCATTCCTGCGCCTCGCCGAGACCTTGACATCCTTTCTTGCCCGCCTGCGCAGCGCGGCTGATACGCTGAGTGTCACCGAACGCCAACGCATCGTGCGTCTTGTGGTCAAAGAAGTCTTGATCGGAGACGACACAATCACCATCCGCCACAGCATCCCAATCCCGTCGAGTCCGCCGCACAACGATGGCACCCAGCCGCAGGACCAACCAAATTACCTTTTGTGTAAGGGGCGTGACATCACCGTTGCTGGCGAATATCTATCTGCACTACTCGCTCGATCTGTGGATACAGGCATGGCGGCGGCAACAACCGGACTGCGGTGAGGTGATCGCGGTGCGCTACGCCGACGGCACGCCGGTACAGATGTCCAACTTAAGGGGTGCGAGTCCCCTGATCCCAATCGTCCGTTCGGGGATCTAGCAGGAGGTCGGGTTGGCGGCGTGAGCCGACGGCTTAAGTGACCTTGAACGAAGATGCAAAACAGCGGGC
>DATKWA010000120.1:0-2961 GCA_035529815.1 Occallatibacter sp.
TGTCGCATCTGGAAAACGACCAGAGCCCGCTGCTTGAAGAAACCGTGGAGATGGGCGCCCTGCTCGACGAGATTTACCGGGAAGGCCAGCTGCTGAGTGGCGGTTCGCATACGTTGCGCCTGGAAGTGGCGAGCGATGCAAAATTGCTCGGCAATCGCGAAGAGCTGCGTAGCGCGTTTGGCAATCTGCTCAGCAATGCGATTCGCTACACGCCGGAAGGCGGGTCGATTCTGTTGCGCTGGGCGGAGCGCAGCAGCCAGCCGGTGTTTTCGGTGCAGGACAGCGGCATCGGCATCGCCGCGCAGCATATCCCGCGCCTGACCGAACGCTTCTACCGGGTGGATCGCAGCCGCTCGCGCGAAACGGGCGGAACCGGCCTGGGTCTGGCGATCGTCAAACACATCGCGATGCGCCACCAGGCCAAGCTCGAAGTATTGAGCGATGAAGGAAAGGGCAGCACCTTCGCGCTGGTGTTCCCGATCAAGCGGGCATCGCACTGACGCAACGCCGGCGCAGCCAGGATTTTTGGCAGGATCATGCTGTGCCGCGGTGCAACTATTCGGCCTGTGGCCTCAACGCGGACAAAGGCGGGGAACAATGGGCGCAGCCGAAGCATCACCGACCCACGGCATGCCATTCGCGCCGTCTGCCATCAATCAGCCTGAAAAACGGTGCGCCAGCACAAACTGGCAAGTGATAGTCGGTGAAAGTCCGATACAAGAAAGGAGTAGCGAACCGTCTTGACCCCGAGTCATGCGTGCTACATCGCGAGATGTAGGGCGAAGCGTTGACAGGGGACACCGACAGGCCAGCCATTGAGCCGCGAAATAGGTAAATCCGGGATGCCGATGCCGTCGTTTTGGTCAGAAGGCAATACACAGCAAGGCGCTACACGCAAGCCATGCTGTGATCCTGCGCGGTCGGAGACCCTGAGCATGTCGGGAAGTTGCTTGCGCAGGAGCTGGGAGGTCTCATCGGTGCCCGACGGAGCACTGTCGGACGGGGCGGGGAAGGGAAACCATAATCCTGCCATCCACGCCGGTGAGAAGTCGGATGCGCCCATAGTACCCGAGAAGTCGCCGAACAAAGGGCAATTCCCGTTTTCATTTGGGGAAAGTTCTGCGGAGGCGATGGAGGGAAGGGGCGCAGCCAAGGGGAACGCCGAGGAGTCAACCGCAGGCCGGACACCGAGCCGGGAAAGTGCGTTGACGGGACTCCAACGCGTACGTGAAACCGCCAAGCTGGACAGGCGAATTAAATTCACGGCACTGCTGCACCACATCACCCCGTCGCTGCTGGTCGAAAGTTTTTATGACCTCAACAAGACGGCGGCGGTGGGCGTGGACGGCGTGACGTGGCGGGACTACGAGATCATCCTCTATGAGCAAGTGCATGAATTGCACCGGGAGATACACACCGGGGCATACCGTGCGCAAGCCTCGCGGCGAACGTATATTCTCAAGACGGACGGCAAGTTGCGCCCGTTGGGGATAGCCGCAGTGGAGGACAAGATCGTGCAACAGGCCGTAGTTAAGGTGCTGAACGCGATCTACGAGGAAGACTTCCTCGGATTCTCGTATGGATTCCGGCAAGGGCGTGGGCAACACGATGCGCTCGACGCGCTATGGATGGGAATCAACACCAAGAAAATCGGATGGATATTGGACGCAGACATCAGCGCGTACTTTGACACCATCGACCATGAATGGATGCTCAAATTCCTGCAACACCGTATCGCCGACAAGCGAATACTGAGGCTCATCAAGAAGTGGCTCAAAGCCGGAGTGATCGAAGACGGCAAGCGGATAGCCAGCGAACGGGGAACCCCGCAAGGGGCAGTAATCTCCCCGTTGCTGGCCAACATCTACCTGCACTACGTCTTCGATACCTGGGCGCACCACTGGCGCGAGCATCAAGCCAGAGGGGATGTCATCGTGGTTCGTTATGCTGACGACAGCGTGATCGGATTCCAGCACGAAGAAGAAGCGAGGCGATTTCTGGAGGCAATGAGAGAACGCTTCGACCAATTCGGGCTGGCACTTCACCCGCAGAAAACGCGGCTGATAGAATTTGGGCGTTACGCAGAACAGCGGCGCAAGAAACAAGGGCGGGGAAGGCCTGAAACATTCGACTTTCTCGGCTTCACGCACTGCTGCTCGAAGACCCGACAAGGGGGCTTCAAGATGCTGCGACTGACGATCAAGAAACGGCTGCGAGCGACGCTCGCGGCGATCCGAGACAAGCTGATAAAGAAGCGGCACGAACCGATAAAGCAGGTTGGGGCATGGCTGAAACGGGTCATACGCGGCTACTTCAACTACCATGCCGTACCGGACAACTTGAAAAGGTTGAAAGGTTTCCGTCATGGAGTGTGCCGTGCGTGGTTCAAACAGTTACGCCGACGCAGCCAGAAAGACAAGATGACATGGGTGCGATTTGATTGTTTTGCAAGGCAATATTTGCCTTGTCCGCTGCGGGTGCATCCTTATCCGCCGGAGCGCTTTGCGTTATGACCTGAGGCAAGAGCCTTGTGCGGTAGTTCCGCTCGCAGGGATCTGTGCGGGGGGTGTTGGGCAACCAGCATCTCTACCGCGACCAGTTGGAATTTGTAGGAGCGGGCCATACCCGCGAATTACCTGGTCGCGGGTATGGCCCGCTCCTACAAAATGGCTCTCTCAATGGGTAAGTTGCATGAAAAGTGTAAGCGCTAATCATCGCGCGGCTCTTCATGGAAGCGCAAACAAGCATCTGCGGTTTTCAGGTTCATTGAGCTGCCTGGTCTAAACACCATAGAGTTCAGCCAAGTCTGCATTCAGCATAACCTTTTGTCCGGGTATGAGCAGAATCTTGGTTTCGATGTTGTTCAGCGAGCTCTTCGGCAGCAAGTTGCAACATTAAATCTTCCGGGAAGCAACCGAGGGCTTTTGATTGCGCGGCTTGAGCAGCGTTAGCCTTGATAGA
>DATKWA010000121.1:0-3148 GCA_035529815.1 Occallatibacter sp.
CAGCAGCTAATATGGCAATCTCCGACCTTTCGTCCCTGGAAAGGTGTGAATAAGATGGCATGGCAACACTCCCTGTGGTCCGGAAAACCAACCCGATATCATATCGGGTCGGGGGTGTTGCACTTCACGCTGGAACTCAGCATGTGTGGTGGAGGCGGACAGACTGACTGACCTCTGAGCGCGCCCTGACGCCCGGCTTCGGTTCCGGGCTTGTGGCGGTGCAAGAGCCCGATTTCGGGCCTCAAGGGAGGTCAGTGATGCGTAGTCCCAACCACTCTGTCGCGGAAGATTGCGACAACGAGCCCAATTTGGCGCCGGAGCTGTTGTTGCAGAGCCCCGAAGGAGACCAGGCAGCCCCCAGCCTTGACAAACTCCGCAGCGAATGGCGGCGGCTTTACCGCTGCGAGCCTCCCAGAATGAGCCGTGATCTTCTCCTGCGCGGGATCGCCTATCGCCGCCAGGAGCTTAAGCACGGAGGACTCGGCAAGGCGACCCGCCGCAAGCTCAAGACCCTGGCGAAGATGTTTCGGACCACGGGCCGAGTAGGACAAGATCCTGGCCTTGCTTTGAAGCCGGGTGCCCGGCTCCTGCGCGAATGGCATGGCCGCACGCACACCGTCACGGTAGCAGAGGACGGCTTCGAATATGCCGGGACGAGTTACTCGTCCCTCACGAAAATCGCCAAGAAGATCACAGGCGCCCATTGGTCGGGTCCCCGCTTCTTCGGTTTCATGCGAGCCGACACAAGCTCTGAGAAGGGGACCGGCAATGCCTAAGTCGCGAGAAACGGCGCGCCCCTCGAGACGGCTGCGCTGCGCCATCTACACCCGAAAATCCTCAGACGAGGGTCTGGAGAAGGCCTTTAATTCACTCGATGCGCAGCGCGAAGCCTGCGCTGCCTTCGTGCTTTCCCAGAAGCACGAAGGGTGGTCAGTGCTGCCGGCCCTGTATGACGACGGCGGTTACTCGGGAGGGACACTGGACCGCCCTGCTCTACAACGGCTTCTCGCCGATATTGCCGATTCCAAGGTGGACGTGGTCGTCGTTTATAAGATCGATCGTCTGACACGCTCGCTGTTCGACTTCGCCAAGATCGTAGAGGCCTTCGACGCTGGTGGTGTGTCCTTCGTATCGATCACACAGCAATTCAACACCACCACGAGCATGGGCCGGCTGACCCTCAATGTCCTTCTCTCCTTTGCCCAATTTGAACGGGAAGTGGCTGGCGAACGGATCCGTGACAAGATCGCCGCGTCGAAGAAGAAGGGCATGTGGATGGGTGGCCTGCCGCCACTCGGCTACGAGGTCCGGGACCGGAAGCTCGTCGTCAACGAGGAGGAGGCTAAGGCCCTCCTCCACATCTTCAGGCGTTACGTCGAGCTCAGGTCGGTGCGTGCTCTTAAGGAAGAACTCGATGCTGCGGGAATCCGCAGCAAACGCCGCATCTTCGCTGACAGCACCGTCTGCGGGGGTCACAAGCTCTCCCGCGGCGCCCTTTATCTCATGCTGCAGAACCGCATCTATCGCGGCGAGATCACCCACAAAGGCAACGCCTATCCAGGAGAGCACAAGGCCATCGTGGACAAGGCCGTTTGGGAGAAGGTCCAGGCTGTCCTCGCCGAGAACCGGGTCGACCGGGCTACTGGAGCACACGCAAAGTATCCCAGCCTGCTCGCTGGACTGGTCTTGGACGACAGCGGCGAGCGATTGACTCCTACGCACGCTGTGAAGAAGGGCACGCGCTATCGGTATTATGTCTCGAAGTCACTGATCACGGGGACGGCCAAGGACCATTCGCAGGGGCAGCGAATCCCGGCCGGCAACCTCGAAGGCCTGGTCATTGGACAACTGCGAGCCTTCCTCGACGATGAAGGCGGCCTGCTGAGTGCTATCGCCGATGCGGAGAAAAACGGAGCCGAGCAAAAGCGGCTGATCGCGCGCGGCCGTCAGATCTCAGGGGAATTTCCTACGCTCACACCGGACGCGACCCGATCCATCCTCGTGACGCTCATCAGCCGGATTGATGTCAGAGCGGAGCACATCGAGATCAGAATCCATCGGCAACGGCTTCACGACCTGCTCCAGACAGGGTCGTTGGAACCGTCTTTGGCGGCCCCGGCCCCTGCGAGCCATCCCGGCGATATTCTGAAACTCAAGGTGAAAGCGCGACTCCAGCGCGTCGGCCGCGAGATGAAGCTGGTCGTACACAACGCCGAGGATCGGGCGGCTGCTAATCCAGGTTTGGTTCGGATCGTTGCTCGCGCGCACGACTTTCAAGAGCGGTTGATCCAAGATCCCGATCTAACCGTGCCGGCGATAGCGAGCCAAGAGCGGCTTACCATAGGCTACCTCTCTCGCCTGCTGCGGCTTCCTTCGCTGGCACCCGACATCGTCACGGCCATCATCAACGGCAAACACCCACCCGAACTCAGTGCAAAGCGGCTCATGCGGCTATCACTCAAACTTCCCAGCGACTGGGCCGCACAGCGGACGCTGCTCGGGTTTCGGGGCGAATAAAGGCGCGGTAGGCCCGCGTCCCCGCGCGATGCTTCCTGCTGCTGTCATCGGAAATGTTGACCCCCAAATGCCCCCCGAGAGATTTTCCTGTCAGTGCGCGCGAGAACTCGATGAAAAATCGTCTCTACCGCTTCAAATGGAATCTGAGGGGCCGAAATCTGGCGGAATTTAGCGGCGAAGCCGGCACCTTCGCCAGAGCATAAAAATGCTTCTATATCAATGAGTTAATGTGGCTGTGCTGGCAGTCTTTGGCGAAAGAATCTCTGGGTTCAAATTCCCTGATACGCGGGAAAATACAGGGAAATTTCGCAGATCTCGCCGCGAAGGCGGGAAGACGGCTCGGTTTTCCGGCCATAAGTCAGCTGGTTACGCCAAAATTCCCTGCGCACCTGAACAGGGAATTTTCTGGAGCTAACAGGGAATTGTTTCCCGCATAGCAGGGAAAGTGTAAGCGTCCATTTCTCGCACACTTGTTTTGCGGCTCGCGGACGCGATCTGTTCTCGCTCGCAAATTTGCAGATGAGGAGCGCGAGATGGCGGGCGAGAATCGACCCCGGCAGCGTTACGGCGAGGCCTTCTGGCGGGCGCACCATGAGGCGTGGCGGCGTAGCGAGTTGAACCAACGAGAGTA
>DATKWA010000122.1:0-2034 GCA_035529815.1 Occallatibacter sp.
ATCGTGTCCTCGACCTGGTTGAGTCTGGCTTTCAACGCTATCGCGTGTTGGTGGTTGGCGATTTGATGCTGGATCAGTATTTGTGGGGCGACGTCAGCCGCATCTCTCCAGAAGCGCCAGTACCGGTGTTGCGTTCTGCGCGGCGCAGCCATGTCGCCGGCGGAGCCGCCAACGTTGCCATGAATCTGGTCGGGCTGGGAGCGCAAGTATCGCTGGCCGGATTTCTAGGAGTGTGTCGGGGATAGATTGATCCGTCCCCTTTTGGGGGGGCGGATTTTCCCGCATTCGCTTTTAAAATAAGTACATGGGTAAGAGCTTCCGCGCCGACGAATTGAACCAGTCTCTGCTGTTCCCTCCATCTCTGCATGATTGGCTTCCTGACAATCACCTTGCCCGCTTTCTGGCGGATGTGGTGAACGCGCTGGATCTTGATGCAATCTACCTGTCTTACAACGAGAAGGACGGTCGCGGGATGTCTGCCTACGCCCCTGCGATGATGGTGCGGGTGCTGCTTTATGGCTACGCAACCGGGATTTACAGTTCGCGCAAGATCCAGGCCAAGAGTTATGACGACGTGGCATTTCGCTTTCTTTCTGCCGACGAGCATCCTGATCACAGCACGCTGGCCGAGTTCCGCAAGCGGCACTTGCATGCGTTGGCCGGTCTGTTTACGCAGGCGTTGCAGTTATGCGTCAAGGCGGGTTTGGTGAAGCTGGGCCATGTTGCCATCGACGGCACCAAGATCAAGGCCAACGCCAGCAAGCATAAGGCGATGAGCTACGGCCGCATGAGCGAGACCGAACTGCGTCTGAAGCAGGAAGTCGAAGCGCTCTTGAAGCAGGCTGAGCAGACCGACGCTGCCGAGGACGCCAAGTATGGCAAGGACAAGCGTGGCGACGAGTTGCCCGATGAGTTATCGCGCCGTGAGAGCCGGTTAAAGAAGATCCAGCAGGCGAAGGCGGAGTTGGAGCAGGAAGCGGCAGAAAAGGCCGAACAGGAACGCGCCGAAGCCGAAGCCAAACTTGCCGCGCGCAAGGAAAAGGAAGAGAAGACGGGCAAGAAGCCGCGTGGCCGTGAGCCGCAAATCCCGGGTACGGGACCGGCTCAGCCTGACGCCAAGGCACAGCGCAACTTCACCGATTCGGAAAGCCGGATCATGCCGGATGGAGCCAACAAGGGTAGTTTTTTGCAGGGTTATAACGCGCAGGCGGCGGTGGATTCGACGGCTCAAGTGATCGTGGCGGCGGAGATCACGCAGCAAGCCAACGACAGTCGTCAACTGCTTCCGATGCTCAAGCAGGTGGAGGCCAACATGGGCCGCAAGCCGGACGTGGTCAGTGCCGATGCGGGTTACTGGAGCGAGGCTAATGCAACCGATGAGACCGTGGCCGGGATCGATCTGCATATCGCCACGGGCCGCATGAAACACGATCAAACGATGACGACAGCCAGCGGGCCGCCACCGGAGTCAGCTACACCCAAGCAGGCCATGCAACACAAGCTCCGCACCGAGACCGGGCGAGCCGTATACAAGAGACGCAAGGCCATCGTCGAACCGGTCTTCGGCCAGATCAAGGAGCAACGAGGCTTCCGCCGCTTCAGCCTGCGGGGGCTGGAGAAGGCGCGTGCCGAATGGAAGCTGGTGTGCGCTACTGCCAACCTGCTCAAGCTGTTCCGGTACGGTTGGGCACCGCAAGCGGCCTGAAACGCGGTGAGGAAGCCTGCTCGGCTTCCCCGCGCTGAAATAACCCGCCAACTTGGCGGACCAGGTCCAAGCGAAATGGAACTCGAAAGATTCGCTGCGAGTTTAAAACCCTCGCCAGAAATCGCTATCCCCGACAGGCTCCTAGGGCGGGGAGGTCGAGATCGCGAAAGATGCTTTCGCCGCGGCCGATGAGGACTGGCGAGGAGACGAGATGCATCTCGTCGACGAGGCCGGCGCGCAGATATTGCTGGATGGTGGAGGCGCCGCCGCCGAGGCGGACATCTTTCCCGTCGGCGGCGTCGACGGCTTGCTGGAGCGCGCTATGTATG
>DATKWA010000123.1:0-3117 GCA_035529815.1 Occallatibacter sp.
CTGACGATGCCTGGCAATGTGCGCGCTGGATGATGGGATATGCGAGCGGGTATGATTTGAACCGTTGGCGTGCCGCAAGGCGGCTGTCTCTGGCTGATAGTGCCAGGTGCATCGACGGAAAGGCGCTGGCGGAGGCACGCAACCACAGGTTGCAAGGCATTTGGCATGACACCGCCGTAGAACTGGCTGAGTCTGGCGCAGACCTTCGGCCTCTGCTGGCAAACCTGCCAGGTGTAGGGCCAGCCGCTAGGGCCGGCCGTTCTTTGCTGGCGCGCGCAGAGGAGCTGCGCCTGGGAAAACCCGCGGATCTGACCTATGCTGCCTGTCATTTCATGCAGGCATCTCGACTGATGGACTGCGTTGGCCTTGAGCAGGAGGCGATGTCGGCGGCGAGCCAGGCATTCGCCTGTATTCAGGATGCGGTTCGTAAGGGAGTATCCGGCGATGAGGCCCCGACGCCTTTGCGCTGGTGTTACGACTCAGTTCATGTTTCTGCGCCGCCACGCATCGATCTTGGCGGTGGATGGTCGGATACACCTCCGTTCTGCTTTGACTGGGGCGGCACGGTCCTCAATTGCGCGATCGAGATCGACGGGGCATATCCGATTGAAACCCAGATTCAACGAATCGATGAGCATGTAATCCGGTGTTTCGCTGACACGCAGGCAGAAGCAGCCGAGTATCGAACTGTTGAGGAACTGACTGCGCCTTGTGGGCCGGGTTCGGTGTTTACAATTCCACGCGTAGCAATGCAGTTGCATGGTCTTCCCGTAAATGGTCAGCCTCTTGACGAGACGCTGGCCCGTTTGGGCGGCGGGCTTGAAATCCGCTTGAAGGTTCAGTTGCCGATTGGCTCGGGCCTTGGCACCAGCAGCATCCTGGCGGCAACGGTGATCCGCGCCCTGGCAGTGATGTCGGGACGCACATTGGGAGATCATGCGCTGTCGGAAGCCGTGATGCAGCTCGAACAGCGAATGACGACCGGCGGCGGCTGGCAGGATCAGGCCGGCGGCATCTTTCCTGGAGTCAAGCTGCTCACGACCGGCCCCGGCCTCCTTCAGCGCATTCGAGTGCAGCCAGTCGCCTGGAGCGACGAGCGGCAAAAGGAGTTTTGCCAGCGCCTGGTCCTCTACAACACCGGCATTCAGCGTATGGCCAAGGACCTCCTGCGTCAGGTTGTTTCGCGGTATCTGGCCCGTGAAACAGCGACCATCCAGGTCCTGCACAGCATCAAGACACTGGCCGTTGAGATGTCCTTCGCGATGGTCGAGGGCGACTGGAAGTATCTCGGGGATTTGCTCAATCGTCATTGGCAGCTAAATCAGATTTTGGATCCGAATACTACCAACGCGCCAATCAATGCAATCTTGGATCGCGCGCAGCCCTATATTTACGGAGCCAAGCTCGCGGGGGCGGGTGGGGGAGGATTTCTCATGCTATTAGCCCGAGACCCTCAGGCAGCATTGGCATTGCGCGCAGCGCTCTCGCTGGACGCCCCTCCGACAGGGGGTATTGTGCCGTATCGCATTGCTGGGGATGGACTGCGCATTCACACTGACGGCGCATTAAAAGTCAATTGAATCAAACTCATACGATGGGAAACTAAATTTTCACTTTAAAAGGGCCGATAAGAGGTAAATCGATGCATATTTCATTTGGTACTAGGATTCATCTCATGCTCGAGCACAACTTCCACTCAAAAGCCGTCCATGGTGTGAGTCACCGATTTACACCAAGAATGAACCGGGAGCTGGAACATGAATAGAAGAGTTGCATGGATGGCTTTTATTCGCGGTGCGATTGCGCTGTCCGGACTTGTCCTCATGGCTGGGGGCACCCTTTTGGCCGCACAGGCGGGGACACCAGTCAATTCAGGCAAGACTGCCAGCCAGATGAACGTAGACGATATTGATTGCGAGCCTGCGACTCAAGCGTCCCCGTACATTCCGGTGGATAGCTGGGTCTATCCCGCCGTACTCCGGCTCTATTCACTTGGTTATGTCGACACGGTGTACTTGAACATGCGCCCATGGACCCGCGCAAGTTTAGGACACATGCTGGAGGAGACAGCAGACATCCTCGCGGATGAGAATAACGACAGCACCACAGCCGAAGCGCAAAAGTTGTACGATGCGCTCAAGCGCGAGGCAGACTTTTTCGACGAGAACTCTTGCGCAACGCAGAAGGCTTCCGTGACCGAAGAATCAGTCTACAGCGCGATGCGTGGCATCACTGGCACGCCGCTGCGCGACAGCTTTCACCTCGGCTCGACCATCATTAATGACTATGGGCGGCCCTACGCCAACGGCTTCAATAACTACTCCGGCGCAAGTGGTTACGCGTCTGCCGGCCGGTACCTTCTCTACGTGCGCGGCGAATTTCATGCCGCGCCCTCGATGACGGGATATTCGTCGGGGCTTGCGTCAGTCCTGGAATATTTCGACGGGACGACCTACTACTACAACCCTGCCTGCTGGGGAAATGAATCTACGCCGACAGCCGCGTGTATCCCAATGCCTGACAAGCAACAGACGACAATGCCGCTGGGGGTCGTGGCATCCACAACCAACGCACGAATTATGGAGGCTTACGTCTCAGCACAGTATCTCAACAACGTATTTTCTTTCGGTAAGCAGGACGATTGGCTTGGGCCCGGTCTGGGTGGCGGCATGGCCTACTCCAACAACGCAGAGAACATCTACTCCTTCCGCATCAACCGTATCGAGCCGCTGCAGGTGCCGTTTCTTTCCAGATTGACAGGGCCTTTCCGGTACGAGTTTCTTATTGGTTCGCTCAAAGGACACACCTATCCCGCCGACCCATGGGTACATCTGGAAATGGTCAGCTTTCGGCCAACACGGAACCTTGAGTTTGGTTTCGAACGTACGGTGATCTGGGGTGGAAAGGGTCATGTCCCCGTCACCCTCAAGACTTTTCTAAGGAGCTTCATCAGCCTCACCGCGCCGCAACCGGCGGGTAAGAACAGCCCCGCCGATCCTGGCGCTCGCTTTGGCGCATTCGACTTTTCTTACCGGCTCCCCTTCGTCCGCAATTGGCTCACGCTCTATACGGACATGGAGGCGCATGACGAAGTTTCTCCATCCGACGCCCCACGCC